>NZ_JBNHEP010000181.1:0-6073 GCF_050015995.1 Dapis brunnea BLCC-M229
ATATCGAGCTTTGGTGGAATGATTTAAAAGCAAATTTGGGCGATCGCCATCCAACCACCTTGGCAGAACTTCCTGTAATGACCGACCCTAATATGCTCGCGGCCATGAGACTTCTGTTCTACCTAACTCCTACTACTTACAAGTACAAGCCAATGTTGATGGCATTAATTGTTTTTGAGCAAGTTAATTTATCGCTGCAGTACGGCAACTCACCTGTTTCTGCTAATGGGTATTGTTTTCAAGGTTTATTATTATGTAACAATTTTGGTGAGATCGAACAAGGATATCAATTTGGAAAACTAGCACTCCAAATCGAACCCCAGAGTAGTGCAGTTGCTTATGGTCGCGCTTTTTACATGGTGATTATTCATATTCAGCATTACAAAGAACACTTGAGAAATAGTATCCAAAATCTTAAACAAGTCTATGCAATCTGTTTGGAAGTTGGAGACCTTGAATTTGCATCCTATGCCCTAGCCTTTTACTCATACTATAGTTATCTGAGTGGCAAAGAATTATCCGAGCTGGCAAAAGAAATGTTAGTTAATAGTAAAGCCGCAGAACGTATGAACAAGGAAACTTCTAAGAACTGGATCGATATGTATCATCAGATGGTCGATAATTTGTTGGGTAACTCTCAAAATCCTTGCGCAGTCGTCGGTGAAGCCTATGATGCAGAAAAAATGCTACCTCTTCGCAAGCAAGCCAATGATTTGACAACACAAGGTTATTTTTACGTTCCTCTGGCATTTATTTGCTATTTATTTCAAGACTGGAATGGTGCATATGAGAGTCTTGACAATGCAGAAAAATGCTTGGTAGGTGCTTCTGGAACGCCGCTGGTGACTCTATTTTACTTTTATCAATCTCTGGTGATGTTAGCCGATTTTACCTCGCAACCAGAAAGCGAATGCCAAAAGAGACTGGAAAAAATTGCAGCCAATCAGAAGATATTGCAGAATGCAGCAATTCATGCCCCAACTAATTATTTGCACAAATGGCATTTGATTGAAGCAGAAACATATCGGGTGTTGGGCGATAAAACCGAGGCAATGGAGTTATACGATCGCGCCATTGCTGGAGCCAAGGAGAATGAATACATTCAAGAAGAAGCCCTCGCTAACGAACTGGCAGCTAAATTTTATCTCAACTGGGGTAAAGAAAAAATAGCGTGTACCTATATGCAAGAAGCCTATTATTGTTATGCTCAGTGGGGAGCAAAAGCCAAAACAGACGACCTCGAAAAACGTTATTTCCAACTGCTCTCCCCCATTCTCCAACGACAACAATTGAGCTGGACTGCCAAAGGTAAGATAACTACTCTCACCCAAAAGACCGTTTCCCACACCATTACCTGTACTGGAAAACTATTAGATTTAGCTAGCATAATGAAAGCATCCCGCAGCCTTTCTGAGGAAATTGACCTCAACCGCGCCATCACCAACTTCATGCAAGTCATCCAAGAAAACGCCGGAGCCGAAACCGTTGCCCTCATGCTTTTTCAAGCAGATACTCTCATGCTGAGAGCCCACACTATAGGAGAGGAAATGTCTGTAATAAACATTCCCGTTGAGCAAAGTAATAATCTCCCCTTAACCCTCATTAATCAAGTCAAAAATACACGGGAACACCTCGTCCTAGATCATGCCACAGAAAACAACAACTATAACCGAGATGACTACATCCAAAACCATCAACCACAGTCAGTATTATGTATACCTTTAATTGACAGAGGACAACAGATCGGCATTCTCTACTTAGAAAACAATCAAACCAGTGGTGCATTTACCAGCGAGCGCATAGAGCTATTGAATTTGCTCTGTTCTCAAGCTGCCATAGCCCTCCAAAATGCCCAACTATACGATCAAGAAAAACAAGCACGGAACGATTTACAACAAGCCTTAACAAATTTACAACAAGCACAGTTGCAAAAGGAAAATGCAGAAACGGCCAACAAAGCCAAAAGCGAATTTCTGGCTAATATGAGCCATGAACTACGCACTCCCCTCAATAGTGTGATTGGTTTTGCTCAAATTCTGTGCCAAGATACCTCCTTTAAACCAGAACACCAGGAACGTTTGAGAATTATTAACCGCAGTGGGGAACATTTATTATCCTTAATTAACAATATTTTGGAAATGTCCAAAATTGAAGCAGGTCAAACCACCGTTAATGAAACAGATTTTGACCTTCATGCTGTTCTTCAAGATCTCCAAGATATGTTTTGTCTCAAAGTTCAAAAAAAAGGAATTCAATTTGTATTAGAACCTGATTCCGATCTACCCCAATACATATCTGCAGATGAGGGAAAACTCCGACAAGTCTTAATTAATTTAATTGGTAATGGGGTGAAATTTACTGACAAAGGAGGGGTAATTTTAAGAGCTAAGGTGGAGAAAGCTCCAGAAAATAGGGAATATCAACTGCTTCAATTAGAGGTAGAAGATACAGGTCCTGGTATTGCTCCAGAAGAACTCGATAAGTTATTTGTGGCCTTTGAACAAACTACAGCGGGGCATCAAATTAAAAAGGGCACTGGATTGGGGCTAGCTATTACTCAGAAGTTTATTAACTTGATGGGAGGAGAGATTACCACAACAAGCACTGTGGGTGTAGGGACTTGTTTTCAATTATCGATTCCCATTCGTTTGAGTTCAACTCAGGCTTTTCCTGGCAAAGCAGAGAGAGGGAAAGTGATTGGTTTAGCACCTGAGCAACCAGAGTATCGTATCTTAGTGGTGGACGATCAGCCAGACAATCGTTTATTAATTTTAGATTTACTGGTTTCCAAGGGATTTTTGGTGGAGCAAGCTAACAATGGACGAGAAGCTATAGATATCTCGAAAGCATGGCGTCCAGATTTGATTTGGATGGATTTGCAGATGCCTGAGATGGATGGATATGAAGCCACCAAACAGATTAGAGAGTGGGAATCACAGTTAGAGTCACCTGCTATAGGGACAAAGATTATTGCTCTGACTGCTAGTGTTTTTGGACAGCGAGAGTCAGTTCTCGCATCAGGTTTTAATGACTATGGTTTTAATGACTATATGGTGAAACCTTTCAAAGAAGAGGTGATTTTGGACAAGCTCGACCAATATCTGAAGGTGGAGTGGATTTATGAAGAATCAGTGGAGGGTAATGGTAACAAACAAGTTAATTCAGAAGATTTATCAGTGACTTTAAAGGATATGCCCTCTGAGTGGTTAGCTGCACTACATCAAGCGTCTAGTCAACTTTGGGGTCAAAAAGTCAAGGAGTTAATTAAAGATATTCCGCCGGAAAAGGCTGTGTTGGCTACTCAAATACAACAATTTGCAAATAACTATCAATTTGATCGGATTGTTCAATTACTTAATTTTTCCTAGTTAATTCTCAACTTTAAGAAAATCATGTTTGTTCAACCTCACGGGGGGTGCATCTCATCTTTGCAAAAAGCTCATTTATAACTGGAGATCGTAGGGTGACAAGCGCCTCAAAACTATTTAGGGAGAAGGGTTTCAAGGCTCAAACCTCAGTATAATCTTTGAAATCCTTTTCAAACAATAGTTTTATCAAAATAATATGGGTATAAAACCCCGCGTTTTAAGGCGAAATATTTTTGGAGCGGGGCGGCTTTGTTGCATGAAAGTATCGATAGAACATCCGTTCCGCTTTTCGGTTGTCCCCGACATGAAAGGTGAACCTAGTGGCAGCTATATCACCCTCTTTCTATAGATTGATGTTTTATTCATCTATTGGACAATAGTTAAATCCGTCAAAGCCCTTGCAGGCAAAGCTTTCAGCCTTTTTTATATCAAAGATTGATGTTAATTTCATCTATTGGACAATAGTTGTAGAAGTCTGAAGTACATATGCTTAAGCTTGTGCGGTAGCTATATGCTTTCATACAACAAAGCCAGCGGGGCTTAAATCCCCGTTACAAAAATTACTTATGACTTCTGACTACTAAATTATGACTTCTGACTTTATTAGGGTACTTGTTACCCCGTGAAGTGATTGCCTCCTTGTGCTTCTGCTTTTTCTAGTTCCTGTTCACACAATTGAATTAAGCGATCGGATGTTGTCTGTTCATGAGGATTTAAACTAGCAATTCCTATGCTAACGGTAATATAAAGATTACGAGAAAAGGAACTATAAGGAATCTGGAGTTGATTAACTTCATCGACCAAGCTTTTAGCTATCTTTTCGAGATTAGGGATATCGCTAGGAGAAACAATAATCCCAAATTTAGCCTCTTCGTAGTGACAGAGGAGAGAATCAGATGATTGTAGACAATATTTAAGTGCTTGTGCTACTTCATAAAGACAGCTATCTCTTGCTAAGTTACCGTAGCTGTGATCGTACTCTGCAAATTTGTCAATCTTACAAAAAATTAGGGCTAAGGGTTCCTTATTTTGATGAGCGCGTTCCCATTCTCTGTTTAAATAATCATTGAAACGGCTACGATTAGCAACTTGAGTCAACTCGTCTAAAACACCTAATCTTCCTAATTCCTGAATAGCTTGCTGTAGTTGAATATTCTGCCTTTGTAGTTCTCTTTTGAGACGTTGAATCTTTAACTGATTTTCAACCCTTGCTAATACCTCAATCACCTTAAAGGGCTTGGTAATGTAATCAGCCCCTCCTACAGAAAAGGCTTTTACTTTGTCCCATGCTTCATCTAAAGCACTAACAAAAATGATAGTGACATCCTGGGTTTGAGGATTTGTCTTAAGTCGCTGACACACAGCATAACCATCTAATTCTGGCATATGAATATCAAGTAAAATCACATCTGGTAAAGTTAATTCGACAGCTTTCAGGGCGATTGAACCATTAAGGGCTTGTCTTACCTCATATCCCTGTTCTTCTAGCAAATCTGATAAAACATTGAGGTTTTGGGGTTGATCGTCCACCAGGAGAATATTGCCTCGGTGATGGTTAGTCGCAAGAGAAGGAGAATCTGCATTCGCCTCAACAGACTGATTTAAAGGCTTTTCTGAAGGTGAAGGAGCTACTGTTAGTTGATGTTGCATCTTTTTTTTCACGACCCCTTGACAATTATATTTTGTCACCTTTTCTTCAAATATCTCCGAAAGAGTATGCCAGAGTTTGGGCGCAATCCTTTGCCTAATATATTTAACTGAATAACCATAATTATCAGCGATTTGCTCATAAGTATAATGATTATTTTCAAGTGTTTTTAGGAGGATAATTCGTTCTATATCACTAAAATACTTCCCTGTTTTAGCGTAAACTGTGTCCTCGATAAATTGTAAACTGGCTTCAATATTATACATGAGTTAAGAGAACTTCACCTAGCGACTGAGTATAACAAAGTGTATTATGGAGATGATAATAATAGTTACGTCCCCATGAGTGAAAAATTGGACAAATTTGGGCTGGTTTTGGCCGAAGTTTCGGAGAAATTGGCCACTTCGAGTGACGAAATTCTGGTTGAGTTACTTAAAAATAAGCGATCGCCTTCTACACGCCGTGCTTATGCCTATGATATTAAATTGTTCTTTAGGTTTTATGAGTTGGAGGCGTCTGCTGAAAATATTCAGTTATTTTTGAGTTTGGGTAAGCATCAGGCGACTCATTTGGTGTTGAAGTTTAAGCATGATATGGAGTCTAGGGATTTAGCTCCGGCGACGATCGCTCGTCGGATAGAGGCGCTCCGCTCTTTGGTGAAGTTTGCTGCGGATATTGGTAGGTGTGATTTTGAGTTGAATAATTCTGCTTCGAGAGTTAAGGGGACGGAGCATAGGTACCGGGATACGACGGGGGTGAAACCTAAACAGTTTCAGGAACTTGTGAGTCAGATAGATTTAAGTTCTCCGAGTGGGGTGCGCGATCGGGCGTTGGTTGAGTTATTGTGGAGTAATGCTTTGCAATCCTCAGCCGGAATTGTCGGAAATGTTAGATAATATGTTGTTTTAATTCAGGAAAGTATATCAAATGAAATTTATCAGCCCCAAAACCAACTTTGCTTTTAAAAAAATCTTTGGTTCTATTCACAGTCAAAACATCCTAATTAGTTTTCTCAATGCTATAGTTTATAATAATCAAAATATTATTCAATCCCTGG
>NZ_JBNHEP010000182.1:0-5533 GCF_050015995.1 Dapis brunnea BLCC-M229
TTGAAATAAAAAATGGTTTAGAGTTAGGTACTAAAGTAGTAGTATCAGGTGCAGGCTACCTCAAAGATGGAGATATAGTTAAAGTTATTGACTAAAATCAACCCATTATAGTTGGGTAGGAAAAATTTCATCCCAATTTCAAGAGTTACATATTAACTCAAATAATTAAGTATTTAGAGAGAAAACACCATCACAATTAGTATTTACCAGAAGTAAGCCAAAATTTTGTATTTTGGTATGAATACTCTTAAATTTTGATTTTTGACTTTCACATTTTGAATTAACCATGTCATTTCAATTATCAGCTTGGTCAATAAAAAAACCAGTTCCTACTCTTGTCATGTTTCTCGTTTTAACAGTAGTAGGATTAATGTCTTTTTTCCAATTAGGAATAGACAACTTACCCAATATTGATATTCCCCTAGTATCAGTCACAGTAAGACAACAAGGAGCAGGTCCTACAGAACTAGAAACTCAAGTAACAAAAAAAGTTGAAGATGCTGTAGCAGGTTTGGGAAATATCGAAAAACTAACCTCAGAAGTAGATGATGGAGTGTCCACAACTAGAATTGAGTTTGACTTAGCAGTAGATATCGATCGCGCAACCAATGATGTGCGTAATGCTATAGATGAAATTCGCCAAGACTTACCGCGAGACGTTGACGATCCTATCGTTAAAAGAGTAAATTTTGCTGGAGGTGGACCAATAATGACCTACGCTGTCACCTCTGACAAACTTTCTGTAGAAGAGTTAAGCGAATTAGTTGACAAAGAAATTAGTCGTACTATTCTCAATGTTACCGGTGTTTCTCAAATCAACCGCATTGGGGGAGTTGACCGCGAAATTCTCATCGAACTGAGTCCTGAAAGACTAGAAAGTCTTGGTATTACTGCTACTCAAGTCAACGATCAAATTCGCGCTTTGAATGCCAATATACCAGGAGGACGTTCTCAAACAGGAGGTACAGAAAAAAGTATTCGGACTTTAGGGAGTGCTGAGACAGTAGAAGCATTGAAAGAATATCAAATTATTCTTCCTTCCGGTGGTGCAGTTCCCCTTTCGAGCGTAGGTCAAGTTATTGATGGTTTTGGGGAAACTAGAGAAACAGCTTGGTTATTAGAAAATAATAGTTCTAACCAAGACTTAGAAACAAATAATATAAAACCAGTTGTTGCTTTCGGGGTACTTCGCAGCACAGGAAGTACCCTAGTTACTGTAGAAAAAAGTGTGCGGAAAACAGTTGCCGAACTCGAAAAAACATTGCCAGCAGATATAGAATTGCAACTAATTTTTACGAAGGCAACAGAAATTGAGGAATCATATCAAGCATCCATAGACGCTTTAGTTATTGGTTCCATACTCACTGTCATAGTTGTAGGTATATTTTTACGAGATTGGCGACCAACCTTAGTAACAGCAGTAGCATTACCTTTATCAATACTGCCTACCTTCTTAGTAATGAAGACTCTGAACTACACCTTAGATCAAATGACCTTGTTAGCACTAGCATTGGCAATGGGGAACTTAGTAGATGATGCTATCTGTATGATCGAGAATATCGACCAACATATTGACAAGGGGAAAAAACCATTCCAAGCAGCTTTGGATGGATCAGCAGAAATTGGTTTTGCGGTGGTTGCAACAACTGCAACTATTGTGGCAGTATTCTTACCCGTGGCATTTATGGGTGGGATACCGGGGCAATTTTTTAAACCTTTCGGCATTACGGTAGCGGTGGCAACTATGTTTTCCACATTAGTTGCCACTACCATGACACCAATGTTAGGAGCGCGATTTTTGAAACAGAGAAGATTGCAAACATCTCATTGTTTTCCCGAAAAAAATCACAAACAAAGAAAAATTCGTCCTTACAGTCAGTTATTAACTTGGGCGTTGCGTCATAAAATTATCACCTTAATTATTGCTTTAGTATTTTTTATCGGTAGCTTGCAACTCGTGCCACTGCTGCCCAAAGGATTAACAGGTGGTGAGGAATCAGGAGTGAGTATAATCGAGCTAGAGTTACCTCCCGGTTCGACTTTAGCAGAAACTGAACAAGTTGCACAACAAACAATGCAACTATTACAGGAAAATCCAGTTGTCACCAATGTATTTGCCGATCTGGGTAGCAGAAGCGGTGGAGTTTTGTACAAAGGTAACTTATACGTTACCATCTTACCTAGACAAGAACGGAATATTTCTCAAAAAGAATTTGAACAACAGATACGACCACTATTTCAGAATATTCCAGGAGCGCGAATTCATTTTGCAAGTCAAGGTCCTGGTGGTGGTGATAAGGATTTAAAGATTATTCTGAAGAGCGAAAATGCAGTTGCTTTACAACAGACATCGGATGCTTTGGAACAGCAAATGCGAGAAACTCCTGGGTTGGTAGACGTGACTTCTAGTGCGAGTTTAGTGAAACCGGAGATTTTGATTAAACCATTACCTGCTAGAGCAGGAGATTTAGGAGTTTCAGTACAGGCGATCGCTCGTACTGCTTCTTTGGCAACTTTAGGAGATAATGAGAGTAATTTAGCTAAGTTCGATCTGGCAGACCGTCAAATTCCGATTCCGGTACAGTTGGCAGAGGAATTTAGAAATGACTTGGATGTAATTAAAAATTTACGCATTTCTAGTCAAAATGGTGGGTTAGTACCATTGTCAGCAGTGGCTGAAATTACCATTGGTAGCGGACCTGCGGAAATCAACCGTTTTAACCGTTATCGTCAAGTTTCCTTTGAAGCCAATTTACAGGGTATTTCTTTGGGAGATGCAGTAACAAAGGTGAAATCGTTACCAGCAATGAATCCACTTCCTCCTGATGTCACTGAAGAGTCTGATGGTGAGGCCAAAATTATGATGGATATTTTTAGTGGGTTTTTAGGTGCTTTAGGTTTGGCAATATTATGTATTTATGCAATTTTGGTGTTGCTATACAATAATTTTCTGTATCCAATGGTGATTTTAGTAGCGTTACCATTATCTATTGGTGGTGCATTGTTAGGGTTAATGATTTTCCAGAAAGAATTAGGTTTGTTTGCTTTAATTGGAATTGTATTATTGATGGGTTTGGTGACCAAAAATGCGATTTTGTTAGTAGACTCTTCCTTAGCAAATGAAAAAGAGGGAATGGCTCAGTTTCATGCAGTGCGGGAGGCTGGTATTTCCCGGTTACGACCAATTTTGATGACAACTCTTTCTACTATAGCTGGGATGTTGCCCATCGCTCTCGAATTGGGAGCAGGAGGAGCAGAAAGAAGTCCGATGGCGATCGCTGTTATTGGTGGGTTAACTACTTCTACATTGTTAACATTAGTGGTGGTACCTGTGTGGTTTACTTACATTGATAATTTTCTCCACTGGTTGAATAAATTGTTTGGTGGCAAGGATAGTCGCCCGCAGTTGGATGTTTCTGTCAATGGTAATGGTCAAGGTGGAAATGTGTTGAAAAAGGATTCGAGAACAATAGTTTGAGAATAAGCCTTCTTTTTTTTGGCAATAGATAATAATAAAAAATCGGCGTTGGTGAATCGAGCTATGAAATCTAAGTTTGTGTTATTAAGAAACCGGGTTTGTTGGAGATAGATGTCAGTAAGGCATCGGCATCTAATACAAACCCGGTTTCTAAGACTTGAGAAAAATCATAGCTAAGCATCACCAAGGTCCACCAACGCCGTAATATAGTCTACGAAAAAGATACAGGCAATCTTTACTTTTATGAGTATAAACGCCTTGCATCAAAATTCTCCCTATTACCCCATCACCCCATCACCCCATTTCGCTGAAAAACCATTACTATGCAGGACTACCAGCTACACAGCTAGAATCTTTGCTGGGAAAGCTATTTAACAACTTATGTGGGATAAGCTGGAAGCCTATCCCATATACTATTTTAGTTGTGTCAGTCTACTACTTAGGAATACAATCTAGCTACAGAAACAGTAAGTTCTCCCTCATTATCATCAGGATAAGTATCAAAGAAAAGGGCACAAAGAGTAACCGTTTCCAGAACCTCTAGCGTTAATGTTTCATTATATCCATTCAAAGTTGACCAGGTTTGCTCAACTGGAATTTTCGTCTTTTTATTCTTCACTTTTCCACCGTAAATCCAAAGTAATACAAATGGCTCACCAGACGGACAAACATTAGAACCATAGCCAAATGTACCACTCTTAATCCTCACAATATAAATTCCTGGTTCAAGAGTTTTAGATACAGCAGTTTCCTGCAACTGGCTCATCTGTTCATCATTTAGTAAATAGCAATTGTTACGACTATGGACAGTAAGATGTTTAATCTCACAGTTACCAGGAGTAATGTTGCTTGTTTGTTTAGTTGTTTCCTGTTTGCTTCCTGATAGTTGAGAAACTGCACCAGCGCCAATAGCTGAAGTTGCTATAGAAGACAGAATTGTTCCTGTTGTTTCAACAGAATCAACTTCAGTAAACACAGGCATTCGCATTGGACTAGAACTAGCTATCTTCAGCCACTGGAAATTATCAGTAACATAACCAATCTCTGCGACATAATCAACATAGCCAACAGTGCCGATATTAATAGTTATTTCTTTCTTCTGACTAGACTCCTCACAATTGTACTGTTGTATATTGTGAGGTTTTTGTGACTCTAGATCAATATCTGTAACATCCAAAATCCGCACTTGGTATTGCCGTCCACCTTGTTGTTTGGCGGCATCTTTAGCAGTTTGAGCAACTCCCCAATAAGCATAAGCATTTTGATTACTACGAGGAACTATAGTAATCCAACTAGATTTCAATGCTTCTTTTGGAATAACTGGTGTAGCATGATTTACATCTAGCTGTGTACTTTTTGCTTCACTAGAATCTTTAGTAAAATTAGATGCTGGCATTCGCAGTCGGTTTGAGCGAGCTAACTTTAACCATTCACCATCATCTGTGACATAACCTATTTCGGCTTGATATTCGCGATCGCTCATTACAACAGGGACTTGCATTTGCTTCTGAGTAGACTCATCACAATCATAAGCTTGTAAATTGCAAGCTGGTTGTGTGTTGAGTTCAATATCTGTCACATCATAAACTCGCAACTGGCATTGTTCTCCTCCTTGTTCTTTGGCCTGATTTTGAGCAGTTTGAGAAACTTTCCAAGCCACAATCATATTCTCTGCACCATCAGGAGTAATAGTAACTTGGCTGGGAGATGACATCAATTTCCATTTGGCTGTAGCTCCACTTACTAATCCTTTTTCTGTTGCTGTCTTGCTCTCTTTACTGACATATTCTTCTGGAATTAGCACTCGCTGAGAACGAGCCAACAGTAGCCACTGACCATCATTGGTAACATAACCTATTTCTGCTTGATATTCCCGATTAATCAATAAGTTACCAACTTGCCACTGCTGATTAGACTCTTCGGAATCATAATACTTGACACTGTGAGCTGTTTGTGAGTCTAGGTCAATATCTGTCACATCATAAACTCGCAGTTGATACTGCTGACCACCATGTGATTTGGCTGCTTCTTTGTCTGCTTGTGGTACTGACCAAG
>NZ_JBNHEP010000182.1:5633-6759 GCF_050015995.1 Dapis brunnea BLCC-M229
TTTCTTGGCTTGCCCAAGCTGCTACTAACCCTGCTATTCCTGCTATTCCTGCTATTCCTGCTATGGGAGCTACTCCCATACCAATACCACCAACACCTGTTTCATTTCCATCTTCTGGGGTTGGTTGTGAGGTTTGAGTTTCTGGAGTTACTTGAGTTGTTTCTTCTGGGGTTTCTACTAAACCTGCTATTCCGGCAATACCTGTACCAATACTACCAACCCCTATTTCATTGCCATCTTCTAGAGTTGGCTGTGGGGTTTGAGTTTCTGGAGTTACTTGAGTTGTTTCTTCTGGGGTTTTTACTAAACCTGCTATTCCAGCAATACCCATACCAATACTACCAACGCCTATTTCATTGCCATCTTCTGGGATTTGTTCTTGGCTGGGAATTTCTATCTGTGTTTCTGGAGTTTCTAGAGTTACTTCAGTTGTTTCAGTTACCCCAACATTAGTATCTACTTCTACTTCCTCTGCTAATATCTGCACTCGCTGAGAACGAGCTAACTTTAACCACTCACCATCATCTGTGACATAACCTATTTCTGCCTGATATTCTCGTTGAGTATCTAGAGACTCAACTTCCTTGTGTGTGCTTGATTCTGATATATCGTGCTCTTGCACAGTCTCACCTGCTTGTGAGTCTAGGTCAATATCTGTCACATCATAAACTCGGAGTTGATATTGCTGACCACCATGTGATTTGGCTGCTTCTTTGTCTGCTT
This sequence comes from Dapis brunnea BLCC-M229, assembly GCF_050015995.1. Classification (NCBI taxonomy): domain Bacteria; kingdom Bacillati; phylum Cyanobacteriota; class Cyanophyceae; order Oscillatoriales; family Microcoleaceae; genus Dapis; species Dapis brunnea. The sequence goes on from NZ_JBNHEP010000182.1 coordinate 6,357, forward strand.
GTGGTACTGACCAAGTTGCTGATGCTGTTTTACTTGAGTTGGGGCTAAGAGTTATTTGACTATTTTTTTCTTGGCTTGCCCAAGCTGCTACTAACCCTGCTATTCCTGCTATTCCTGCTATTCCTGCTATGGGAGCTACTCCCATACCAATACCACCAACACCTGTTTCATTTCCATCTTCTGGGGTTGCTTCTCGAGTCAGAGTTTCTGGAGTTACTTGAGTTGTTTCTTCTGGCGTCTCTACTAAACCTGCTATTCCGGCAACACCTGTACCAATACTACCAACGCCTGTTTCATTGCCCTCTTCTGGGGTTGCTTCTCGAGTCAGAGTTTCTGGAGTTACTTGAATTGTTTCTTCTGGCGTCTCTACTAAACCTGCTATTCCGGCAACACCTGTACCAAT
>NZ_JBNHEP010000182.1:6859-10053 GCF_050015995.1 Dapis brunnea BLCC-M229
ACCACCAACACCTGTTTCATTTCCATCTTCTGGGGTTGCTTCTGGAGTCAGAGTTTCTGGAGTTACTTGAGTTGTTTCAGTTACCGGAACAGTAGTATCTACTTCTACTTCGTCTGCTAATATATGTACTCGCTGAGAACGAGCTAACTTTAACCACTCACCATCATCTGTGACATAACCTATTTCTGCCTGATATTCTCGTTGAGTATCTAGAGACTCAACTTCCTTGTGTGTGCTTGATTCTGATATATCGTGCTCTTGCACAGTCTCACCTGCTTGTGAGTCTAGGTCAATATCTGTCACATCATAAACTCGGAGTTGATATTGCTGACCACCATGTGATTTGGCTGCTTCTTTGTCTGCTTGTGGTACTGACCAAGTTGCTGATGCTGTTTTACTTGAGTTGGGGCTAAGAGTTATTTGACTATTTTTTTCTTGGCTTGCCCAAGCTGCTACTAACCCTGCTATTCCTGCTATTCCTGCTATGGGAGCTACTCCTATACCAGGACTACCAACGCCTGTTTCATTGCCCTCTTCTGGGGTTGGAGTTGCTGGTGCATCAGTTCCCTCAGCAACTCCAGCACCAGTAACAGGAGTTCCCCCTACAGGAGGAGAGTCTGAATCTGTAGTTGTTCCTGGAGCTACTCCAGTTCCACCTGTTCCTACTGACTCATCTCCACGCCCTCTGAGCAGTCCCCATAATAATGCTCCTACTAAAGGAATTCCTAATAACAGTAATATCCACCAGGGAAATCCTTTTTTTTCTGTTTCTTTATTGGCATCACCAGTAGGTGCTTGTACCAGTGTTGTCTCAGTTTTATTATCTGGACTGGGTGCAGTTGCTACACCTCCGGCAGTTGCAGAATCCGTTTCCTCCTGTTTGTTTAATGCTGTCTCCGTTTGAGGTTCGGCACTGGGTGCAGTTGCTACACCTCCGGCAGTTGCAGAATCCGTTTCCTCCTGTTTGTTTAATGCTGTCTCCGTTTGAGGTTCGGCACTGGGTGATGTTACTACCTCTGAAGGCTTGGCTTTATTGACCGGGGTAATAGTTGCTAAATCACTTCTTCCCTGTTTGTCTGCTGCTGCCACAACTTGTTGACCAGCTTGAGAAGTAACTAAACCTAGAAATGCTAGAACTTCTGGAGGGGCAGCCTCTTTTTTGTAAACGTAGCTACGGGGTTGAGAGTATGGATAACGGGGGTCATTTGGCAGGGTTTTGTGCATCTGAACAACCCGAACATTTTCTTTGTTCAGAACTTGGTCGGCGATCGCATAACTAATTCCATCTTTACCTAGTTCTTTAACTACTGCTGCTGTATCATCCTCGGATACCTGAGTAGTATTACTTCCTGTCCTAAACGGACTTTTTTTAAACACCTCATAGCTTTTGAGAGCTTCCCTGGTATCACTAGACTCTGGGCGATCGATAAAGCGAATTGGTTTTTTCGGGCCTCCTACTTCTGACCAATTGGTTATTTCTCCCCGGAGTATTTTAGCAAATTGCTCAAATGAGAGGTTTTCTTGAAATGGGTTGTCTGGGGCAACTATAATAGCAATCTTGCCTCGATTAATCGGGACTTCAACTAATCCTTGGTTTTTTTCCCGAGCAGTTAATCGACGTCCCACGGCTATTAAATCTGTTTCTCCTTTCAGGAGTGCTTCTAATACTCTACTTGTATCACCTGTTACCAGTTCAACTTGAGCATCTGGATATTTTTCTTCGTAACGTTGTATTAGTGCTTGATTAGTAACTACCATACTACTAGAGCTGGACAATCTGATGTTTGTGCCACTTGGTAGTGATTCAGGTAGTGGGTAGGTAGTATCTGAGTTAACGGATTGAGCTAGGATAGTATTGCTTAAAAAAGATAAATTAGCAGCTGCTAAGGGCTTAGGAGTAGCAGTCAAGGTTAGCAATACTACTGATATTTGAAATAACTTTTTGCTAGATGAAGACATTTTTATCTGGCTTTTAGGTTGACAAAATATGGTTAAATTAACCTCGATCAATTAGCCTTTAGCTTGAATCTAACTCACCTATCTACTATTAGTTTTTTACTAATAAATTGACAGTTAATTTTTTCCAGCTGAAGGCTAAATTACTTATGAATATTTTTTTTTAATTACACCCTCAGTTAGCTTTTTACTGAGAGCTTTTTGAATGTCAATAGATATATTTTGAAGCCATATACTCTTGATTATTTCTATGCAAAATGCAAATCAAGTAATAGTGCTTTTTGAAATTTATGAGCCTTTGTTCAGAAAAAAATAATTCACATTTTAACTATAGAAATTGTTAACTCTCCTTGATTATCCTCAATATAACTATCAAAGAAAAATGCACAGATATTTGTTGTTTGTAGTACTTCTAAAGTTAATGTATCGTCATCACCATTTAAAGTTGACCAAGTAGCCTCTACTTCTAAGTTGGTTTTTTTATTTATAAACTTGCCACCATAAATCCACAACATAACAATCGGTTCACCAACGTTATTTTCATCGTTTCGGTATCCAAACGAACCACTGCGAATTCTAATTACATATATCCCTGGTTCTAATTTTGTCGAAACTCCTGTTTCTTCCTGAATCTTGCGCATAGCTTCAGCATCAAGGACATAACAGTTTTTTTTGCTGTCAATCTTCAGATCCGTAACTGTACAACCTTCCATATTTCTTTCTATATTCCTACTAAAATTTTCTACTCTTCTCAACTAAGGCCATTCCTACTCTTAATTTGAAAATCTACACAACTGTCCAAAAATTAATAGTAAGTAAGAGGGCTATTTTAGTTTGAGAATCGTTCTGTAGTTAGTTTACACCTGTTTTGTCCATCCCTTCACAGTTTGGCCTACTCAAAATATTAAATAATGTTGCCAACTTTGAAATTTTAAGTTAAGTTATATTACATAAGCTTGAAATCAAATGAGGATAATGGTCATGGAAAATCAAGAGAAAAAGCTAGGTTTTACTGACTTTGCAGAAACTTGGAATGGTCGCTTGGCAATGTTGGGTTTTGTTATCGGTATTGCTACAGAACTCTTAACTGGTCAAGGTATTCTTTCCCAACTCGGTTTGATGTAATTTTTCCGACATTTTTTTGTTATTTGCACTTAAATGCAACTATTGGAGGTTTATTACTATGGAAAATCAAGAGAAAAAGCTAGGTTTTACTGACTTTGCAGAAACTTGGAATG
>NZ_JBNHEP010000182.1:10153-29232 GCF_050015995.1 Dapis brunnea BLCC-M229
TTACTGACTTTGCAGAAACTTGGAATGGTCGCTTGGCAATGTTGGGTTTTGTTATTGGTATCGCTACAGAACTCTTAACTGGTCAAGGTATTCTTTCTCAACTTGGTTTGATGTAATTTTTTCAAAATTTGTCTATTGTTTTTATTGACATTCAAGCCCAATCATTAGATCTTAATTACTAAAGTATAGTTAGGCTTTAGTTAATTGACAAAAACCAAACATCGTCAAGTGACGATGTTTGGTTTTATTATGGGTGTTGCTAGTAAGTTATTGCAGATCAAATTATTCTTTCTCAACTCAGTTTATATAACTTTTTGTTAATATAAATAATCTTATAGCAGTTTTCATTAACATAGAATACAGAGATTTTTGCCTAAAGGCACTTATGCTGAGGGCAGAGGGCAGAAGTTTTGTAGTCAACATTTTGATTTTGGAAAACCTCTATAATATAAAATGAGTAAGGAAAAATATATCAATCTTTTAGTTTAAGCTGTAGAATGTGATTTATAATTACTAACTAACTATCATAGTAAGGGGGTAAAATGTTCAAAAAATTTATCATTGAACGACTAATTGTTTGAATTTTAGGTATTTTACAACAGTGACTCTAGTAGATTTGCTCAACAAGAATGAAAACTTAATTCCATTGCGCGGTATCTTCAATAAAAACATTATCTAGCAATTTGTCAAGTTGAGGAGCTAATTTTAAATGCCAATCTAGTCTAGTATTGGTTATAGCCCTACGCAAATAGGCTCTTGAAATTTCTCTGTTTCCTGTTCCATATTCCCTATTCCCTTACAATCCAAATTTATTGTTCTAACCAAAAGACATAGTGCTATATTTTTGATATAGTTTAGGTGTCTTATTTCAAAGAAAAGGGATTGGAATTTTCAACCCCTTTTACAATAACAGTTTAACTATTTAACCTAGTGTAGAATTGAAGTTTTTAACACTTCTTGAGAGTTAGGTTCGCTTTGGCCACCTTGAGGTAATTCAAGATCCTTAACCGGGTTACGAGCTTCTATTAAACTGATAGCTCGGCTGACACTTTCGGGTAAAATTACTACTAGACTACCAGAAGAGGCACGGTCTAAAGCCGTATTAATTGCACTTGTCTCATCTAGAATTGATTCATAAATAGCTTTTGACTCAGAATCTTTTCCTTGACTCAAGAATTCCTCAACACCTTGATAAATCAGTTCCGCAGCATTTCCCCTAGGTCTTCCCCTAGTATCATCATCTTCTTTGATAATAATTTCATCAAAGATGTCTGCTGCTAGTTCCCCAAGAGAAACAAAATCTTCATCACGGCGATCGCCAGGTCCACCAACTACACCGATCCGTTTACCTGGCCAATTTCTGACAAATCCACCTAATGCTTCATAACTAGCAGGATTATGAGCATAGTCTACCAAAGCATGATAACTACCCATATTAAACATATTCATCCGGCCTGGAGTTTGATCCACCGAAGCCACAAAAGTTGACAAACCTTCCCGAATATGCTCTATTTTGACTCCTTGGGTAAATACGGCCAAACAAGCTGCTAGAGCATTAGCAATCATAAATGGAGCTTTACCAGCCATTGTAATTGGCACATTAACTGCTTTTTCAATTCTTAAAGTCCAATCACCTTTCAAAATTGAAATATAGCCATTCTCATAAACTGCTGCCAGACCCCCCGCTTCTGTATGTTTTAATAACAGTTCGTTATTTGGGTCCATTGAGAAATAAGCAACTTGACCTTTGACTTTCTCTGCCATTGCTGCTACTAATCGGTCTTCAGCATTCAAAATTGCATATCCTTTGGGCATTACTGACTCAGCTACTACACTTTTTAGTTGAGCTAGTTGTTCTACAGTATCTATATCTCCAATACCCAAGTGGTCAGCAGCTACATTTAATACTATTCCCACTTCACAAGCTGAAAAGCCTAAGCCCGAACGCAAAATACCGCCCCGTGCCGTTTCTAACACAGCAACTTCTACTGTAGGGTCTGAGAGAATTAAATGGGCACTTTGAGGACCTGTATTATCTCCAGCTTCAGCCAGATATTCACCAATATAAGTACCATCAGTAGTGGTATAGCCAACTACTTGACCTGTCTGCTTCATAATATGAGCCAATAGTCGTGTAGTAGTTGTCTTTCCGTTAGTACCAGTAACAGTCAGTATTGGTATTCGCCCATTTCTCGATCCGGGGAATAACATATCCATTACTGCTCCCGCCACATTTCTTGGTAGACCACAACTAGGAGCAACGTGCATCCGGAAACCAGGGGCAGCATTAACTTCTACAATTACTCCGTCCACTTCTCGTAGTGGTTGAGAAATATCTTCAGTAACTACATCTATACCTGCAATATCTAGACCAATTATCTTAGCAGCTCTGGATAATAGCCAAACATTTTCCGGATGTATTTCATCAGTGCGGTCTACTGCTATACCTCCAGTGCTGAGGTTAGCTGTTGCTCTTAAAAAGCAAATTTCTCCTTTTCTCGGTATTGAATCTATGCTGTATCCTTGTCTTCCCAGGATAGCAAGGGCAGATTTATCTACCGTGATTCTAGTCAGGACGTTATCATGTCCATCTCCTCTTTGAGGATCTCTATTAGTTTCTTCAATCAGTTCTGATACTGTAGACTTACCGTCTCCCACTACATGGGCAGGAACTCGTTCGGCCACAGCTACAACTTTGCCATTTACTACTAACACTCGGTGGTCTTTACCTGTGTAGTAACGTTCCACAATGACAGTTTTTGTTTTAGAAGCGTTGCTGGCTAAATCGTATGCTTCTTCTGCCTCTTGCCAATTTCTCACATCTATGGTAATGCCACGACCATGATTTCCATCTAGAGGCTTAATTACAATAGGGTAGCCTCCAAGATCTTCAATGGCATCTTGAAGTTCATCAAAGTAGCGAGTAACTGTACCACGAGGTACTGGTATTCCTGCACCTTTGAGAATTCTTTTTGTGCCTTCTTTGTCACAAGCGAGTTCTACACCAAGAATTCCTGTTTGATTGCTGAGAGTTGCCTGAATTCTTTTTTGGTTAACCCCATAGCCAAACTGAATCACAAACCTAGCAGCTAGTTGAGTCCAAGGAATACCTCTTGCTTCTGCTTCTTTAACTATCGCTTCTGTACTTGGACCCAAAGATGCCTGATTTTTGAATTCCTTGAGGTCTTCTAAATCTTGCTGTAATTCTGTTACCGGATATGTACCTGTCTCAACAATACTTTGGCAGAGTCTTACTGCTGCTCGTGCTGCATAACGACCTGCTTGTTCATTTTCGTATTCTATTACTACCTGGAATATTCCTGGAGTAGATGTTTCCCTCGTCCGACCAAAACCAACTGGCATTCCTGCCAGTTGTTGAAATTCTAGGGCAACGTGTTCGATCACATGGCCCATTAATGTTCCTTTTTCCACACGACTTAGGAAACCACCCTTGACTCCAGGCGAACAGTGGTGTTCTACCAGACTTGGTAGAACCTCGGTTAATCCTTTGTAGAAACCACGAATGTCAGATGTATATTTTTCGTAAAGGTCTTCTAAGTCTAGACGCATAACCACCAGTTTATGGCGGCGAATGCTCCAGTAGTTTGGACCGCGTAATGTCTGGAGTTTGAGGATTTTCATAGGAGGATTTAAAGGTGATGCTTAGAATCACAGAAGCAATGGCAGTTGTCTTTTTAATTTCAGCTCAAAGCATTGGCTAAACTGTTTACTACAAACTTTTTTCAGGATGCACTAATCCTTTCTGCTGTACAATACCTACAAAATTTCGGCAAAACTAGGAAAAACCTTGTAATGCCAGTCAAATATGCTTGCTTCCTGCTTCAACCTGGGAGGTCGGCCTCTTCCAGTTCACAGGCGTAACTTCGGGTACAGCCTACCCTACTAAATTGATTAACTTACCTTGACTTGCTCTAGATGCTTCCAATTTACTGTTTTGCATCATGCCAGAAACGTTTAGTTGTTCCAAACAAACCTCCATCTTGAAAATATCCGATCGATTTATCAGTTTTTTTTAATAATCCTTTGATGGTAAAAGAATTTTGGTTTTCTATTACTTTTTCCTACAACAAACAAAATATATTTATTGTTCAGTATATTTATGCTTTACGCTTTATGTATACCGATTAGGTCAGCTACTCATCTACAGGAATAAATTGCTCAAGAACTGATAAATTATCAGAAATTCTATGAGTCTAGAGGCATAATTGTTTCAGATAGTCCTGGTTTCATGGTATGGGAATGGAGATCGTAACTATCGCCATGACACATTATATGTACTCTGAGATTTGATAAACTCAAAGGTTCTTCTACCCCTACTTTTGCAGCATTTGTATAGGACATTTCTATCGGATCTATAATTGTAACTGTGCCTTTACCCATGACTTGGATTTGACTGTCTCGTTCAAACAACGCGCAGGTATCTTCGTCTATTCCTATACCAACTTTGTCTGGGTGGGTGGCGATCGCGCTCAATAAACGGGCCATTCGATTCCGGTTATGAAAGTGTTGGTCTACTATTAACTCTGGCAATATAGCCAAACCGTTTGTCATATCTACTAAAGCTCTATTTGGTGATGAGCCACTACCACCACCTGCTATCATGTGATAGCCCATGACTGCTGCTCCTGCACTTGTTCCAGCCAGTGCTATTTTTCCTTCTAAAGCTTTACTTCTGATATTGTCCATCAAAGGGGTTTCAGCAAGTAGGGCACAAAGACGCAGTTGGTCTCCACCAGTCATAAATACTCCGGTGCAGTCTTCCAAATACTCTAGCCAGATTGGGTCTTCTCCCTGATACCTTTCCCGAATGTCAAATATTTTAATATCAACAGCGCCCATATCTTCAAAAACCCTACGGTATCTATCTCCTTGGGCTGCTGGTTCTCTCGAAGCTGAAGGAATAACTCCTAGTTTAGAATTTATTCCCCCTGCGCGATTAAAAAAAGTTTGTAGAATCTCTTTTCCATGAACTTTATCCTCTGCTCCTCCGATGACCATAATAGTTGTTTTTGTCGGACGTAATGTATCTAGTTCTAAGACTTGAGACTCTAACTGCATCATCTTGTTAATCTTGGACAGCAGGTACACATTCAATTTCGATAATTTCAATAATCTTTTATAATAGTAGATTATCTTATTACCTTGCAAGTCCCCAACTTGCTCTGGAATTTTTCAACATTTGATTAGTTTAGTATATAATTTAAATTTATTGCGAACTTGTCACCGCACAGTATAGTCTACAAAATAAATAAATCTCAACAATTTATACATTTTTCAGGACACCCTAATATAGTGTAACTTCCGTGCGATTTGATGTGATCACCCTATTTCCAGACTTTTTTACAACACCTCTAAATTCAGGTTTGCTAGGGAAAGCCTTTGACAAAAATATTGCCAAGGTTAATCTAGTTAATCCCCGTGATTATACCACAGATAAATATAAAAAAGTTGATGATGAGTCTTATGGTGGAGGAGTGGGAATGGTTTTAAAACCAGAGCCTATATTTGCTGCTGTAGAATCATTGCCAACTCTTTCACAACGAGAGGTAATTCTATTAACTCCCCAGGGAGAAAGAATGAACCAAGGAATGTTTCGAGAGTTGGCCACAGATTATGGACAATTGATTCTAATTTGTGGTCATTATGAAGGTATTGATGAAAGAGTCCAATATTTAGTTACTAGAGAAGTATCTTTAGGAGATTTTGTCCTTACAGGTGGAGAAATACCAGCTTTAGCTTTAATTAATGGTGTAGTCCGATTACTTCCTGGAACTGTAGGAAAGGCTGAATCTTTAGCTAATGAAAGTTTTGAATCTGAATTACTTGACTATCCTCACTATACTCGACCTGCTAATTTTCGTGGTTGGAAGGTTCCAGATGTTTTGCTTTCTGGACATCATGCCGAAATAGCAAGATGGCGTTATGAACAACAAATTCAGAGAACAAAGTCTCGTCGTCCAGACTTGCTCAAAAATGATGATAATTGATTGAATCAAGCTTTTTTGAATATATCTAAGGCCTAAGGTCAGAGAATGGGGAATAAGCAATGGGCAATAGTTTTACTAAAAATTTTTCTTGCCTACTTATACCGTTTCACGGAAGTTAAAAGCGAGTGCGTAATTCTGAGGTTTCCTCATAACGTAAGACACATATCTGAGAGTCAAAAGCTAGATTCTATAGGCTTAAAACTTTTACTCCACAGTAATTTCAGGAAATTATTTCACTTATGGAGTTTGAAACTATTTGTAACATCTTTAAAGTTTAAAGTGAATTGGTATTACATAATTAAAGAGATGGAGATAGGGAGTATTGGAATATTTTTTAACATTTTTTGGGTATTCCCTCCCTCCATCTCGTGACTCGGTCATCTTGATTCTTGTTAATGGGACTTAGACAAAACAGTGACCAAAAATAGGCTTAAATATAGACAGGCAAAAGGTTTAAAGTCCCGAAATTCATGCTTTACCTACCAAGGTAAGTAAGCAAATAATCAGAAGATTAGACTCAGCTTGGAGTAGTTATTTTGCCGCTTTTTGACATCCTCCCGACGTTGCGCTGACGCGACAACGCGGGATTCCCTAACATCACTGATAGGGGCTTTCTGCTGCCTCTTTCAGAGGAGCTGCGCTAACATAGCACCTGCCTCCGAGGCCGAACCTCTTTCTGGTCTTACGATCGCTCCACAGACTGACACTGCTAGCCCAGCAGCCATATCTTTTGATTATAGCACAAAAGTCGTAAATACCGCAACATTGATTGGTTTTCCCATACGACGCTCCCCTAATAGCTGCCGCTAGGCTCCGCCAACGGGAGAGCGCGGGTCTTCAACCAACGTTGAGATAAAGAGTGGCAAAAACAACGACATTTGAATTTTTAGGGAAACCAAAAATTCCCAAATATAAACATAAGACAAAAGGTCGAAACATACTGCCCTATCCAGATGAATCAATTTATCAGAAAGCCTGAAAAAGGATTTTGAGTAAGTTTGAGTAAGTTTAGTTGAGCGGTGGAGAGCATTTAGGACTTTGTTAGAAGGAAAAGCGGAAAAATACGGTCGCGATCCAAGAGTAATTAATATAAAGGCTAAGACACGAAAAAGAAAATTAGGTCACCCTAAACCATTTCTTGAGTGCGTCTTACATTCTGAGGAGACCTCATCAATTAGCACTCGCTTTTTAAGCGTGGCATGGGATACAGACGATATACCGTCTCAAGTTTCTCTCAACCCTAATCTCAAATGGAAGGATGTTGACTGGAAACGGGTGGAAAAATCCGTATACAAGTTGCATGCATTTAATTTACAAAGCATCCATGAGTGGCGAAATCCGCTTTCCGGACTAAATACCAAAGACTTCTGACCAAAAGTTACTACGCGCTTGTTACTAGCTGTTAGGCGCGTGACATAGGATAACCAAGGTAAAAAGACCGCAGGAGTAGATGGGACGAAAAACCTACCACCCATGCAAAGTTTAAATTTGGTGTACCTACTCAAATCACCCTATCTCAAAGCAAGTCCAACCCGTAGAGTCTGGATACCAAAACCAGGGAAAGAAGAAAAAGGCCCATTAGGCATCCCAACGATGTATGACCGGGCGTTACAGAGCTTGGTGAAGTTAGGTATGGAACTAGAGTGGGAGGCAGGTTTTGAACCTAATTGCCACGACTTTAAGACTGCTGAGGATTTAAAAGCAGTGAACCATTAGGACTCATTAAGCCCAAAAGATGGAATTTTAAGGATGTACCCATTACAAGGGACGTTTAGGAGAGGAGCCGATTTGGAGGTGAAAGTTTCACGTCCGGTTCTGAAGACGAGCAGACCCTATAAAGGATCGCCCGGAAATGGGTTTGCTTAGTCTAACAACCTAGGGAAGAGCTAGGGTTCAGCAAGAATATCCGCGCCTTCTAGGCCGGGGAGAATGTCAACGGAAAGATACCAAATGGATTCTATAGACAATTCAAACAAGAATTAGGCCATGATAGTATTTGTTAAGAAATTTAGATTTATCTAAATCTTAATTGCAAAACCGTAATAATTGCCACTTTAATCATTATTTGAATGATAGATTTATACAACGTTGTTAGTTTTGAAATCCTCCTGATGTTGCGCATAGCCTGACAATGCGGGATTTACTGACCTCGCCATGGGCAGTTTCTGCTGACCAAGAGTGCAAGTCTTCAAACAACGTTGAGATAAATTGTTTAAGAAAAATATCCTGGGTTAAAAATGTACAACAATCGTTCAAATCGTGATCCATTAGTTGTAGCTATTACTGCTGCTTTAGGAGCTGGTGTAGCTACTTCTTTTGCTGTTGCTCAAGGCCAAAATCCTATGACTGCTTTAGGAATTACGATTTTTGCTGCTATCGTAGCTTTAATTTGCGATCGCGCAGGTTTAGTTTAAATCTTGATTTGTGTCGTACAACAAAATGATGGAAATAGATGCTTAGAGGTACAAATAAATTAAATTAACCTTATAGATGCTCTACAATAAAATTACTGTACTGAGAATATGATATAATAAACGAGGGTTTTCCTAATTAATGAGGTTATAGTCTTTTTTTTCTTCCCCGTTCTCTGTTTCCTGAAGTCCAAAACTTTTGGAACTCAACAATTTGAGAATTCCAACTTGATTCTGCAAGGGGTATCCCGTTATAATGTCCGATTTAACGCGAGTGGAATTGCCGAGAGTAAATTAAAAAGGTGTCGATTGATATATAAATATAGCACTTAAAGAGTAATATAAAATTATGATAATTACTCAATTGCTACAAAATTAAGCCTACTTGTGAACAGTTGAACAGTCAGTCAAAATTGATTATTGGCTATAATTTTTACGGCGACATTGGAATTATACTATTGGTCAACGATTAGACTGTTTGAATAGAACTAGATGTCAAGTTGACCATTGCTCATTAATTTCATGGCCTTTGCTAGGCAAAGAGAAGATTTTTACGCTCAATACTGCTCATAAATTGGCGAGAAAATATTACCTAATTGCTGTGGAAGACCTTAATATTAAAGGTTTAGCTAGAAACACGAAACTCTCAAAATCAATTTACGATGCAGCCTGGGGTGCTTTTATTGAAAGATTGAATGCAGTGGCGGTCAAACGCGGTGTTCATGTAAGAATGGCCATTCCCCCCTACTTCCGAATAATACATCGCATAAATTGCAGTAATTGTGGTCAAAAAGTACCTAAAACTTTGTCAATTAGAACTCACTGTTGTCCTAAATGTAAAGTAGTTTTAGATCGGGACGAGAATGCAGCAATTAACATATTAAATAAAGTATTAAACGAGGTGGGTATCATCTTGTCTGCTTATGGAGGCGTAGATATTAATCAGCCTGTGAAACAAGAAACTTCTTTGTTTGAGAAGCTCCTGTTATAATCTCCGATTTAACGGGAGATAACTTCACTGTACCTGTTTAATAATCAATAAATCAAACCAAGTAATCTGTAAGGATTCAAGTATTATGGAAAAGCCTATAAATATTAATGGATAAGCATTGACCGCATTTGCCTCCAAAATTATATTTTCAATTAGAGATTGCTACAAGCCTTTATTTTCGTGATTATTGAGAATGAGGCTGTTAAATTGTTGAGTCAGTCGTTTTCAGAAGTCTCTCTATAACTGGGTTTGAGATACCTGAATCCTTACAGTAATATTATATTATAGTCCACCCTAGAGCAAGGATAGGAAAATACCTAGAGATATTTCATAAACTTCTCTAGCTTTGTATATAAAAATTTCTAGTTATACTAGACTTTAATATAGTGTAACTTAGTAATAATTATAGTAAGCATTAAGGTATTAGTAGTCAGCTTTTACTACTGAATGGGCTATAAGTCAGGTTTTCAGTGGGTAAAAAAGTGCCAAGTAATTAATGATGAAGATCGGCAAAGAATGCTTTGACCGTAACTTTTAATTTTAGCTGATAATTTTTAAATGGCTGACAGCTAACAGCTGATCTCTAAATGCTTACTAAGCATATATTTTGCCGTCTTGGTGAATTTTCAATACTGAAATAGTTAAAAATATACTTAATTGTAGTCATAAAAAATCATCAAACAATCTCAATACTAAAATTAAATTTAGCTTGTGAATCTAAAAACTTAGAGTCTCCCAGGAAAATTTATGGAAGCCCTTGCATACTTAGAATTTTTTCTCGTTAGTGAAGAAATTAAGGATTTCAAACTTATTGAAGGACTTAACTGGAAAAAACTTTCTAGCTTCGCTTATATAAACTTTTTATCATTAGTAATTATTAATTCTATTCTGATTAATGCTAGTTTTGCTAGGATGCCAGAAATTTCTGCTCCTGAAACAAATAGTTATTTTAATCTGAGCCAGACTCAGGAAAATAGAATGGCTCAAACACAACTAGCAACAAACTCTTTCTTTTCTGGATCTAGACCAGAAAATAATGCAATTCTTTCTCCTAATAGTGCAGTCTATCTAAGACGTGGAGACAAAGCTGCAACAGTAGCAGCAGTTCAAAGAAAACTCAGAGAACTAGGCTATTTTAGTGCTAACCTAACTGGCTATTATGGCCCAATAACAGAAAGAGCGGTCAGACAGTTCCAGGAAGACAATGGTATTAAACCTACTGGTGAAATTGAACCTACCACCTGGTCATTACTATTTGTCGGTAGAAGAACAAGCCAAACTAATAGCTTGTTATTAAATTCTCCCACAAAAGTATTATCTTTTGGAGAAGTTAGCCCTCAAGTAGGAATTATTCAAAGACGTTTAAAAGAACTAGGGTTTTACAGAGGTCCAATCAATAGTATTTATGACCAAAATACTAGAACTGCGGTTATTAGATTTCAAAGTGTTCATAGAATTACACCAACGGGTCAGGTAGGGACTACCACTAGAGACTTTCTGTTTGATAATAAGTCTGTTCCTGTGGAGAGAGTATTTCTGCGACGTGGAAACACAGGTCCTGAGATAGGAAAATTACAACAACGTTTACAGAATTTAGGTTATTATCAGGGACAAATAACTAACTATTTTGATCGGAGTACAGAAATAGCAGTAATTGATTTTCAAAGGAGAAATAGAATTACTCCTACAGGTATAGTTGGACCAACAACCCAAGCATTTCTATTTAATCCTAATCAAGTTTTACCTCCAGGTCCAGTATCTCACTCCAGAGCCAATTATACTACTGGGCAATACTCATCCTTCAACGTGCTACAACGAGGCGATCGAGGTTTGGCTGTAAAACAACTCCAGATTTTGTTAACAAGATTGGGTTATTATCCAGGGGTCATTGATGGCTTTTTTGGACCGGGGACAGAGTTTGCGGTCAGACGCTTTCAGCAAGATTTGGGATTTGTTGCTAGTGGGGTAGCTCGAAGAAATACATTACAAGCGTTAAGACATCCTTTGATTGTCACCCAAAATACTTCTGCGCAAGAAGTTAGTTATATTGGCAGCCAAAGACAAGTGTTAGAACTTCAAAATCGACTTCGTTTACAAAGACTGTATTTTGGTCCATTGAATGGAGTTTATAATTCAGAAACAAGAGCAGCAGTAGCAAAAGCTCAACTACGTTATGGAATCACTACAAAAGATATTGGGGATTAACTATCCTTAGCTTAACCGAAGATGAGAGACAGGCGGTTTTAACCTCTTGAAGGGCGTTGCTGAATCAAGGTATGAAAATAAAAATTGAACAATCTCAAATATTTGTTATTCAATAGTTTAGCAATTACCAAAAAATACAAATCATACTCAAAATCAGCAAAGCCTCTTGAAGAAGTCATTTATTATCCATTATCTCAACGTTGCTTGAAGAACGGTGCTCTCCATCTCCCCTAACCCCCTTGTGAAAGCTATCCCTGATAAGGAACTCCTGAAAACCTTGTGGTCCGTGTGGGAGGTGTGGGAA
Organism: Dapis brunnea BLCC-M229; assembly: GCF_050015995.1. Taxonomy (NCBI): domain Bacteria; kingdom Bacillati; phylum Cyanobacteriota; class Cyanophyceae; order Oscillatoriales; family Microcoleaceae; genus Dapis; species Dapis brunnea. The sequence goes on from NZ_JBNHEP010000182.1 coordinate 22,073, forward strand.
GTGAGAATCTTGTCTGTAGTTCTCAAAAAAATGTCTAATTCAATACACTTTTCTCTAGAAAAAGCATCTCAAAGGCTTACACATAACTTGTATATTTTGTCAAGTTTTATGTTAAGAAAGATGTTTATAAAGCATAGTTGTGAAAGGGGGGAAGGGGAGCGTCGTATGGCAAAACCAATCAATGTTGCGATGTTGCGATGTTCCCAATAGTGATAGTGTACTATGGTAGCTAAATTAAGGCAGCTAGGCTAGCAGTCTCAGTCTGTGGAGCGCACCTTTAGATCGGAAAGAGGCTCGACCCATTAGGCAGGTATCTACATTGTTTCGCTTGGAGGCTGTCGCCGACATGAAACGCTTCGCGAGATGAAACGCGCAGCTCCTCTGTAAAAAGGCAACAGAAACCCCTAATCAGTTATAGTTAGGAATTCCCCTTTGTCACCCAAGGGCAACGTCGAGAGGATGTAAACTATGTCTACTTATCTAATTGAACCTCAATGAGATTGATATTGAACCATTCTACTGAACTTATCTCCAAACTTACCCAACCTTTGGTTACGCTTTGGAGACTAGCTTCCTGCTTGAGTGAAAATCACGCTCCCGCAGTCTGTAACCTGATTTTCAAGAGCAGGCTTCAAATCCGCGGGAACTACACCTACTAATTCAATTATAATAGAAGCTTTGCCATTTACGACTAAAAATTTTGAAGAAGCGGTCGAGGGATGGCAAGGAGACCTCGCCATATCCAATCGACCAAGAGAAAAGTAGGTTTGAGTATATTTAGGTAGAATTTTAGCTTCTGTCTTTACCTTAATTTTGAGATGAGGTGGGGGTATTTTTGGTTGAGCAAATTTGATTTATTCACTGTGTTCTGCATCCGCAAGCGCCCGTGGGCAAGACCACTCAGCAGATACGAGGGAAGGCCATCCTTTTCTGAGAGCCTCATAACAAATTGTATGAATAGTTAACTGACAATCTAAAAGATGTAATCCCGATTTTTCAGCTTGCTTGAGACCAATTTTTAAAATAGAATCATTCTTAAATTCAATTGTTTTATTACATTGTACACACACAAGATGATGGTGATGATGAGGATAAGGCTGATTTATTTCATAATGTTTATGTCCCTCTGCTAGTTCTAGTTCTCGTAGAATTCCCATCCTTGCCATTAACTTTAAGGTTCTGTAAATGGTAGATAGACTAATTCTTTCACCTCTATTTTGTAGCATATTATAAAGGTCTTCGGCACTCAGATGATTGCCTTTGGGCAGATTTTGAAAGATGTGCAAAATTGTCTCCCGTTGGGGAGTCATTCGCCAACCTTTTTCATTTAGTTCTGCTTTAAATGAAGATGGTGTATAAAGAGCCACGGCATTTTATCAAAAATCTATAATTATTGATAATCATACACAATAATTAAATGATTGTCAACAAAAGATTTTTATTGATAATTAGGGGAGGATATTGCCTCTGTCAAAACCGCGATTTGTTCTGTGCCTATTGAAAAATCCAGCAGTGTAGCAATTGCCCACTCTCAGGAATGTCATTTCAGTTATCAGTAGGTGTGACTGGTTTGGCTTAAGTAGACCCTAGTTGTCTAGGTTTAGCCAGCCGTTTGACATCCTCTCCGTATTAGCGTTTCGCTGCGGGACATGAAAAGCCTAGCTCCTCTGCAGGAGGCAGCTCCTCTGTTTCGCTGCGGGACATGAAAAGGGCAGCTCCTCTGTAGGAGGCAAGAGGCAGGCACGGAGATTCCTGCTGAACCTTAACTCTTCGGTGGGTTGACGTTTCATCGGGTGCTGCTACCTTGACGGCAGTCTGACGCTTCCCTCCGTGTCCGTTTAATGTCTCGGACTGCCAGCCCGCGACTATCACACTCAGGACTTACGCAGGGGTACTATATATAGAGTGCAAAAACTGTAGCGCTATAGTTTTTAACACTACATACATGGTCTCTGCGTAAGTCCTAAAACTATAGCTTATCTTTCCTACTTAATCAATCAAAAAGTCGCCTTACCAGGGCAAACGCATCTTATTTTGAAGTTCTGACAAGGCAAGGGTGTCAAGCTTGTGAGTATTTATACTCATTAATTCTCTGAAGCTTAACGGCAGAAGGTTCCAGAATTTAGATGTGTTTGCCCTGGTCGCCCTACAAGGGCGAGGCGCATACCCCAATTTTTCAGTAAAAGATTAATTCTGATAGTCATGGAGGTTCAATTCCTTCCGACGCGGATACCTTGTTACTCCAACATCCCTGGATTCAGAATTAGCAACTCTGTCTCTCAGTGCATGGGCGTAAAGTGAAGTAAGGGTAATATCATCCCAATCCTTTGCTAGGGAAGTTGGCCATAGTTATCGTACAGAGAATCTAGTATTGCAGGTCATCAAACTATATAGGAGAAAGGCATTGACACTCCTGGACCCAAAAGTATAACTCATAATAATTGCAACCAAATGTACCAGTTAGTTTCGTATCTAGGCGTTGGTTAATGCGTAATGCTTTTGTCTCAAATATCTATGAAAAAAATATAATTGTACGGTTCATAAATATTGAAGAGCATGACCTAATCACCAACCCCAAAAGGGAAGGCTATTAACCTTATTTTTTGGTCAAATTAATAAATTAATGGTCGTTGCTCTAATTGTATTTCAAAACTTTCTCCAGGCTGAGGCTCTATAACTTTTGTCGCCAGATTATTTTTAGCTAATAGAGATTTTGTTTCCTCAACACTTCCTTCAGCTTTCAGAAAAGATATTAGTAATCCTTGAAAATCTACATCACCTCCTGCTGCTGTAGGTAGCATGACTTGAGGTTGCAACCATTGAGCTACCTGTAAAGCACTTTCATTTCCTTTAATTATTGGCCCCACTAACGGCAAATTCAAATTGATAATTGGGGAGATGACAACATCTATAGGAGCAAATTCTTTAATTTCTTCAGAATGGTTCCCGTGGGGTTCATAGTATATTGTATTGCCAGTGCTTAAGTCTTTGAGAATGTAACCATTTTCTACTAACGTTGGGCCTACGAGTGAACCGGGAACTGCTCTAATTTCAACACTATTGTCAAAAGAGTAGGTATCACCATGACTAAGTGTGATTAACTGAGAGTAACCAAGCTCTTGTGCTACTTTTGCCGCAGCTGGAGAAGCAATAACATGAATATTTTTGTCTAATTGTTTAAGTGTCTCTGGGTGAGCATGGTCTTCTAGTCCCTGAGACAATACAATGAGGTCTACATTTTCTGGAATAGCACGGGGAGTCAGGTGTTCCCCTTTAAACAACCAACGTAGATTACTGAAAACCAGGGGGCCAACGAGCCAAGGATCTATGAGAATTCGTTTGCCTCCAATTTCAATTAGCCAGGAATTACTATCTAACCAAGTTAGTTGCATAGTATTTATATAATTTACACCTCATCTTATCGTAACAATTCATTACCATCCATTTATGGATTGCCTGGACAGTTCTGCTGAAAGTTGATTTTTTAAGTAAATATTAAGAAATTAAGTTTCTTATAGCTGATTTCTTAAGTAAATATTAAGAGACTGAATTCCTTTAAGTATACAAATCATATCATGTCCGGATGATTAGTGATAAAAAAACTTTCTCCTTTTCCTACTCTTTCTTCTTGCTTTTTGCTTGTTGGTTCTTCTTTCTTCCCTCCTGACTCGGTCCTCCTGACTCCTCCGTCGTTTATTTATTAAGTATTCAGTTACAGTCGATGGGGGTATCGCTACCCCTCACCTCTGCTTCACGCGCCGTGCGTGAGAGTTTCCAGCTCACACGGCTCCTGATAATTAAGGTGACGCGCGAGGTTGGGTTCACATTTTCCCTTATTTCCCACCTTGATTTTAAGGGTTAGGCGGGTTTAGGCCACGCTACATATTCTCACCTTTCGCAGAGTCTCCTACTCTTGGTTTGGCTACAAAATGTGCGTTTCGGCTTTTTGGTTACTGATATTACCGCCTACCTTAATTACCTCCCCACGTCTGCATATCCTAAACATTACTCCAGGCTTGCTTCTTGGGGAATCCTTCACCCTCATCAACAAAGGTTTACGCTTTTCCTACTCTACATTTGAGAGAGTTGAAAAAGGGTTACTTCGTTCCCTGATATCATTTCATGTTGACTTTAGGTTCCTAGTTTAGGCCGACCTCAATTAGATACGAAACCAACTCCAGTTAATTGATTCCAATTATGTGAGGTATACCGTTTTGGTTCAAGGGTATCAATGTCTTTCCCTTGTCTATCATAACGACCCATATTACTAGATTCTCTATACGATAACCATGGTCAACTTCCCTGGCGGAGGATTGAGATAACATTACCCTTACTCCGCTTTTAGGCCATGCACGCTCGTGACTGGCATTGCTAGTGTCGGAATCCTGGGACTATGGAGTTACGCGGTATCCGCGCGAGAAGGAATTTAACCTCCATGAATATCAGAGTTGCCCTTTAGCGGCTGGCTGAACGCAAACTAGGGTTTACTTAGGCCAAACGAATCGCACACCGGACATGATATCAGCTCTTAATATAGGTTTTTTTTATCAATTAATTAAATAAAATTGATATCACTAGATCAAATAAATAATTATGCTGGTTTGCAACTACCAGCAATCAAGGGGAAAACCAATTCCCAAGTAAATTTGCTCAACATTGAGATCAAAAACTGCATAAGTGCCAATAGTTCAGAAATACCCCTAGTTGTAAGAAATAGCAATTGGAAAAATAGCAACTGGAATTGCAAATACTTAATCAGAAACTTATGTTGTCTCATCAATTGAACTACAAAATCAAAACGACTCAGTTAGGCGCAAACGGTAAGTACTTAACATCTTTTCAGCGCCAACACTTACAGAATAATTTGGATGATGATCTACCGTGGCAATATCGTCAGAGAATTGAAATTATCCTTCTAGCAGATGAAGGCAAAACCCAGAGAGAAATCTGTGAGGCTATAGGTTGTGCTCCAGGTACAGCTAGGCATTGGATACTAATAACTAAGTGTGGTCAAGCCCATAAATGGAAAGATCATCCCATAGGTCGTCCTCAAGAAGTTAACGAACAATATTTACAACGTTTGAAAGAGTTGGTAACTCATAGCCCCAAAGAATATGGTTATGTATTCCGGCGGTGGACTGCCAATTGGCTAGGAAAACATTTAGCGAGAGAATTTGGCATTGAGTTTAGCGATCGCCATATTAATCGACTGTTAAAACAGATGGGGCTATCCACTAAACGAAAACCACCTAAAATGGAGCAAACTATTGATCGAGATTGCAATGGCAAAAACATTACTATTCACGATCTTAACTCAGAGCTAAATATTGATCCATGTTTGAGAACATTAATTTTCCACCCTTCTAAGAACTAACAATAAATATGTTGTACTTAGACATTTTCTAGGCTTTCAAATGTCTCAAAATTAGTCTTGACAAGTGAATTAATTATGTCTTAAGGTATCCACTTTCATAAAAAGAAATATCAAACTGTTTGAAAAGATTAGCAATAATCAATTGTGGCTGCCTAAAATATTCGCAGTTGTTTATTAAGAGTATTAGTTAACTACTCTCTACTTTTAATAAAATTAATTATTAAAAAAAATGCTGAACTCACGGTTTGTAGCCTATCAAAATTAAATTTTTGGGTAGTGGAAGTATCCTGCTTTGGTTGTGAGTGAGAGGCTCCTTATTCCTCAAATAAAATAGGAAAAATTAGGTTAGGCATCAACTAAATTTACCAGAAAAAATGCAATCTAACACTGATAAAAAATTAGATACTGACCTAGTTAAACTAGAAAAAAATCATCTTGATTATCCTACCTTGAATTAACAACCAACGGCTGAATGTAGTTCAAATTTAACTAACTTAGTTAATATTCATGTTTCCGATCCTCACCCATCTAACTAGCTATAAAATTAACATATATCTCAAATAAAAAAGCCAGGAACTACTGGTAAAAATACTATAGCGCTTCTCAGTAAGCGTAAGGTACACTTTTATGTTTCTTCCCTGTTGCCTGTTGCCTCTTGCCTTCTGAACTGTTGCCTCAACCAAACGAATTTTGTAGCTCAAGCTTTTTGGGAATTGCTATAATAATTACTATTAGCAAGCCTAATAGTATAGCAGTCGAAGTAAAGGGCGGGGATATTACTAAATGCTGTTTGTGTTTTCGGCTGTCGTCAACCATACCCAAGTGGTCTGAGTGATTGAGAGTGCGAAATACTCAAGACTCTGCTACCTAAGCCAAAAGAGTTTGGTCATCCTATTAAAGTTGATTTCATAGAGATTCTCAATGGTGTATTTTATGTACAACGAACTGGATGTCAGTGGGAAATAATACCCCATTACTTGCCAACTGTATATAGGTATTTTCGGAAATGGCAATGCCGTAGTATATGACAACAAATGCACCCTCAAGTCCGCCAAAAACTATGAGCGATCGCTGGAAAAAGATCGAGATTCTAGTGTAACGAATCAAATCTATTCCATCTTCAAAATCAGTGATCGTATTATTGCCATAATTACGGCTGAAGTCAAAGAAGTCGCTACCAGATCCACCGGTGATAAGATCGTCACCTCTTTGAGCCGCAATAATATCACGACCTGCACCACCATCAATCATATCGTTACCTCGGCGTGCGATGATCGAGTCATTACCATCTCCAGCATTAATTAAATCATCTCCAGCTCTAGCACGTATGAAATCATTTTCTGCAGTTCCAGTTAACTCATCATCTTCCCCTGTACCAGTGATCTTATTGGGATTAAGTAGGGACTGAGTTTCGTTCCAAACCTCTATTCCTACTTCTTCCCCTAGCACCTCACCATTTCTACCACCATCTTCAAAGTCAATACCTCCAAAGAAGCGAAAAGCACTAGCTTTCTGAGCAGCTTCGCTAAAAGTAGTCTACTCAAGTGTTTCAACTTGTTGTGGTGTCACACCAGGTTCAAAGCGAGATTCACCAGGCTAAAAAGTTACGGAACCACCAAAGTCATCGCTACCAGTAAACCGTTGGAGAATTTCAGCAGCAGCAGAACTGAAAGTGCTATGACCAGATACATATTCTGCAAAAGGAGGTGAAGGATCGCCACCGGGAGTTTGATAACCTACATTCCGCACGACAAAATGTAGCATGAAAAACGGAGACAGGAGACAG
>NZ_JBNHEP010000183.1:0-55959 GCF_050015995.1 Dapis brunnea BLCC-M229
CGCAAACGACCGCTTTCTTGGTCGATTGGATATGGCGAGGAGACCTCGCCATCCCATCCTACGGACTGCTCCGCAAACGACCGCTTTCTTGGTCGATTGGATATGGCGAGGAGACCTCGCCATCCCTCGACCGCTTTTTCTCCATGAATGGAGAGGCTTTATACCTTAATTTTTCGGTAACAAACATTTATTAAATTGGTATTATATCATGTCCGCTTAAATAGTTATAAATAAAGAGGGAGGAGTCAGGAGGGAAGAGGTGGAAAAAGAAGGTATAAAAAGCAGAAAGTTTTTTGTTTCGCTTTCGCTTCCCGACATGAAACGCGAAATGAAACGCGCGTCTCGGAACAGAGTTCTATCAAGCTTTTATCCGGACATGATATTAATTTAATTTTCCTTCTGTTAGAATAGTTGATGGATGAGAAATGATTGAAGAGTCGTTTTAACTTTAGCTTGTAAGTCCTCCTCCTAATACCTTCTTTCTTTACCGAAAAATAAAGGTTTAAAGCCTCTCCTTTCAAGGAGAAAAAAGAAAAAAAATTTCCTTTTTAACCAATCCTCTTCTTTTTAAGAAGAGGTAATTATTAATTATTAATTATTAATTATTGAATGCTATTCTCCCTCCTGTACATCCCCAATCCAAATACTTCGCCAAACTTACGGCGACCCTACCTGAGTGCTCCCTAAATTATTTATAACTGTTAACCCAGACATAATACATAATATAATATGATACTTTAATGAATAAAAACTATGTTAAGACGTTATTTTTTTTGGTATTTACTCCTCTTTGTTGCTAGCTGTACAGCAACCACAAATAATGAGCGTAGCAATAACAATTCTCTTCTGAAGGAGAAAGATAAACTACTATTTGCTGTGAGTGATGTTCCAGGTCTCGAAGAATTACAGCGTGATTATGAACCATTTAGAAGTGCTTTGGAGGATGTTTTAGAGACAAAAATTGAATTTTTTCCCGTTGATAACATTGTGGAAGCGACAACAGCATTACAGTTAGGTCTAGTAGATTTAGTTCATGTAGGGCCATCAGAATATGCGATTGTTAGGGCAAGGACAAATGCTATACCCATTGTTGCCCTAACACGCCCTAATTATCTTTCTATTATTGCTGTTCGTAGAGATAGCGGGATCGAATCATTAGCTGACTTAAAAGGCAAAATTATTGAGTTAGGTGAGGTCGGTATGACGGCAAATTATATCGGGCCGATAAAAATGGTGATAGATGCTGGATTGAATCCGCAATCAGATATCAAAATTGTCTACTCAAAAGATTATCAGCTAAAGGCATTAAAAAATGGTGATCTTGATGCCTGGGGAAGAGGTTTGCACAGATACGAAGTTGCTCTGCAACAGGAGGGTGTATCCGAGAGTGATTATCTTATACTTGCAAAGGGTCCGCAGTTGCCTCATGATGTTTTTATTGCTAGTAGCAAACTGGAACCAATCTTGGTAGATGAAATTCGCCAGCGGATGTTAAAAAATCAGGACAGACTACTGCAAGCAATTCTATCTGTGCCAATGTCAGCATCTCTTCTTAATTCTAAGTTCAAAGGTGCTACCCTAGCTCCTGCCAATGATAGTGATTATGACATGATTCGCGAGGTGTATAAAGCAATGGGAGAAGAAAATTTTATTAAGTAATGCAAATAACAGGTTACTGATGAGGTACTTGCGATGAGAACTGGAAAACTTTTCTCTTTGGTAAAACACTGGAGCAAAGGTTTAACTATTGCGAAAAAAATTGGCTATGGTTATTCCCTGGCAGTTGGCATTGCTGTATTGGGTACAACCGTAGGGCTAGTTGTAGGAGAATACTACCACACAAAAGCTGAAGAGGAGTTAAAATTGATACAGAATGAGTTTAGTCTGTTAAAGGAATTAGAAAGTGCTATTTGGCAGGTACAATTCCATCCCCAACAACTAGCTTCTGTGGTTGGCAGTCCTGTATGGTTTAAGTATGAAACTACTAAATTCTTGGCTAAGAATAAGCAATTAAAAGAAGTAATGGTTGCTCTCAACGATCTGATTGAAAATCAATCAAGTCAATTAGTAGTGAAGCCAGAAATTTTTCAGGAAGTCTTGCAAAGTTATCGTCAGACATGGGATTTATATACTCAATTAATGGAGAAAATTTGGCAGGGAATAGATCCGGTTAATTTGCCACCAGAAGATATTCCAACTGCCAAACAACGAGTATTAGCTATCAACACAACAAAAGAGGCAATTGAAATTCGCATTCAGTTTGAAAAGCTTTCAGAAAGTTTAAACCAGTTAATAGATAAAGCGAAAAAACAGCAAACTAGAGCTAATAACAAACTGCTGCGTGCGGAAACCTTGCGGTTAGAAATTATTATTGGCAGTATGGTACTATCGGTGGCGATCGCTACCTGTTTGGCATTTTATACCAGTCGAGCGATCGCCCGTCCTCTCAAAACCTTAACTAAAACTGCCCAACAGGTAACAGCAGAATCTAATTTTGACCTACAAGCTAGAATCAGCACTACTGATGAAGTGGGGTTATTAGCTATTTCTCTCAATCAGCTAATACAATGGGTAGGAGAGTACACCCAAGAATTAAAGTTAGCTAATCAAAGAGTAGAAAAACGCACGACAGAACTCACACAAGCGTTGCAAAACCTGCAACAAACCCAGGCACAACTGATTCAAACAGAAAAAATGTCTAGTTTAGGGGAGATGGTGGCGGGAATAGCTCATGAGATTAATAACCCAGTCAATTTTATTCATGGTAATATTACTCCTCTTCAGGAATATACACAAAATATCCTTGATTTACTCAATCTTTATCAAAAGTTGTATCCTGATTCACATCCGGAAATAGAAGATTTAATGGCTGAGATTGATATTAATTATATCATCTATGATTTGCCCAAGATAATTTCTTCTATGCAGATGGGAACTGACAGGATTAAGAATATTGTACTGTCGCTACGGAATTTTTCTCGGCTGGATGAAAGTAAAGTCAAATCTGCAGACCTTCACGAAGGAATTGATAACACGCTGTTAATTCTCAGTCATCATCTCAAACAAGGAGTTGAAATTATCAAAAAGTATGGAGATTTACCTTTGATCGAATGTTATCCAGCTCAATTAAATCAGGTGTTTATGAATATTATCGCCAATGCTATTGATGCGATATTAGAGTCGGATACTAAACCGAAACAGATTGTAATTCAAACGGAAAAGGTAGCTGAAGATCGAGTATTTGTGAAAATTCGAGATAGTGGTCCAGGAATACCACCAGAAGTCAAAGATAAAATTTTTGACCCGTTTTTTACAACGAAGCAAGTAGGGAAGGGGACTGGTTTGGGTCTGTCAATTTCTTATCAGATTATTGAAAAACATGGGGGAAAAATAGAAGTAATTTCTCTACCGGAAAAGGGTACGGAGTTTGCGATCGCTCTTCCTGTCCATTTCCGGAGTATCTAGTTAGGTTGATGTCTCCAGGCGTTAAAACAGCCTGGATTCAAGCGGATGCGCTTATGCGGGCGCTATTGCCACGCAACGCACTGTTTACGATATTTTTTAGTTAGAGAATCTAACTTGTATCGTTGTGGAAGCATCAAAACTTTCCTACTAACCTTGGCTAAGTCAATAGTTAGCTGTGTTGCTACTTTTTTGATAATATTAGCTGCACCGTTAGCATCTGCATTAATCAATTTACCTGTTGCCGAACGTTACAAGACACGGTTAACGCGCTTTCCTGATGCTTCCCACCTTTCGGGTTTTTCACCAAATTTCGGTAGAAAATCATCCGATACAAAAACTAGCTTTACTCGTATAGCTTTCCTCAGTCTCAACGAACTTAATCCCATACTGCTCAGATAATAAGGTGGTCGTTCATTATAGCTTGAGTGATTTTTCTGCCTCGCTTCACCCCAAAATGCGCTCCTTTTTGAGCGTGAAGGGCTCAAAACCAGGTACTTTTTTCCAGCTAAATTTGGCTAATACCTCTATCTGTCAATGCGCGCGAGATTTAATCATCAAGCCCTAGTTAGCTTATAATATCAAATCCACTTAATTCGGTATAAAAAAATGTTCCATAAAAAGCCATTGCCACATCTTTATTGATCTCCGCATCTCCCAACCCTCCCCACACTCTTTATCTAAATTATACTAATACTAGCGGATTTAATAGACCTCTCCGGAAAAGAGGGAGTAGGGAGTAGGGAGTAGGGAGTAGGGAGTAGGGAGTAGGAAGTAGGGGGAAATAATTGATTTGATTTTTGATTATCGGAGATGTCTAATATAAGGGGGGTTCTATAGACCTTGATAACTAATAGACATCTCCAGAAAAGAGGGAACAGGGAATAGGGAATAGGGAACAGGGAGAAGTAATTGATAATTTATGGATAAGAATTGATTTGATTTTTGATTTTCGGAGATAACTAATAGCTGATAGCTGAGTGCTGAGTGCTACTTCAAAATAAAAAATAACGCTGCGCCATTGGTAAAACAGAGGCGGGTTCACAAGTTAATAGTTCACCATCTGCTCTCACTTCATAAGTTTCAGGATTTACTTCTATTTTTGGTGTTGCTGAATTAAGTTTCATATCTGCTTTACCGATATTTCGTGTATTACTAACAGCTACGGCAAGGGTTTTTAGATTAATCTGTCCGGGTATCCCAGCATCTAATGCTTCTTTAGAGACAAAGGTCAAAGAAGTGGCGGGAGTTGCACCGCCAAAACTACCAAACATAGGACGCATATATACAGGTTGAGGTGTAGGAATACTAGCATTGGGGTCGCCCATTTGTGCCCAAGCGATCGCTCCACCTTTAATAACTATTTCCGGTTTGACCCCAAACATAGCAGGTTTCCAAAGGCAAATATCAGCTAGTTTTCCTACTTCAATGGAACCAACATAATCGGCAATACCGTGCATAATTGCTGGATTGATAGTATATTTAGCAATGTAGCGTTTAGCTCGAAAATTATCTGCTACTTCCTCTGTCTGGGAATCTAAAACACCCCTTTGGACTTTCATTTTGTGAGCAGTTTGCCAAGTACGAATAATTACTTCTCCCACTCTACCCATTGCCTGAGAGTCAGAAGCAATAGCACTAAATGCTCCTAAATCCTGCAAAATATCTTCTGCAGCAATAGTTTCTCTGCGTATCCTAGATTCAGCAAAAGCTACATCTTCCGGAATGTTTTTATCAAGGTGATGACACACCATCAACATATCAAGATGTTCTTCTAAAGTATTGACTGTAAACGGACGAGTAGGATTAGTTGAAGAAGGTAATACATTTTTCAGGGCGCAAACTTTAATAATGTCTGGTGCGTGTCCACCTCCCGCACCTTCAGTATGATAGGTGTGAATTACTCTATTTTTAAAGGCAGCGATCGTATTTTCTACAAAACCTGCTTCATTCAGGGTGTCGGTATGGATGGCTACCTGTACATCATATTTATCTGCAACACTCAAACAAGTGTCAATCGCAGCAGGAGTTGTTCCCCAATCTTCATGGAGTTTTAAACCCATTGCCCCAGCTTTAATTTGTTCTATTAACCCTTCTGGTTTTGCACTATTTCCCTTGCCCAAAAAACCCAAATTCATGGGAAAAGCATCAGCAGCTTGTAGCATCATCCAAATATTCCACTGACCAGGAGTACAGGTCGTAGCATTAGTACCTGTAGCCGGACCTGTGCCACCTCCTATCATTGTCGTGATACCAGAAGCGATCGCTATTTCTATTTGTTGAGGGCAAATAAAGTGAATGTGACTATCTATTCCCCCTGCCGTAATAATATGTCCTTCTCCGGCAATGATTTCAGTAGATGGACCAATAATAATATCTACCCCATCTTGAATATAGGGATTACCTGCTTTACCGATTTTATGAATCTTACCGTCTTTGATGCCAATATCAGCTTTGACGACACCCCACCAATCTAGAATCAGAGCATTGGTAATTACTAAATCTACCGCACCAGCTTCACGAGATATGGGTGATTGTCCCATTCCATCACGGATTACTTTGCCACCACCAAACTTTACCTCATCACCATAAGTCGTGTAATCTTGTTCAACTTCAATAAATAATTCTGTATCTGCCAAACGAAGGCGATCGCCTACTGTTGGTCCATAAGTATCGGCATAAGCGCGTCGATTCATACGATAACTCATAACTTTAATTGCTTGTATTTGTTAGAAAAGTAATTATAGCAGGGATATAGGGAACATAGAAAAATTGGACGAAATATCCCCATCGACTGTAAAATTAAGTTTAAGTGACAATTCTCTTTTCTATATGGAACAAAATGTTAAAAGACAAAGCGATGATTATTATCGCAGTATCAAAGTATGCTGGGGCTTATGATAATCTTCCAGGGGCAATAACAAGTGCCAGAAGACTGCATGAATGGGCTCAACAGCCTAGTGAGGACTGTCATTACAACGTTCTTTATCTAGCTGATGATGTTTATCCGAAAATTGATGTTCAACTCGTGGGCGAAAAAGTCCATGATTTTGTTAACAATAACTTCATAGATCGACTTGTTGTGTATTTCGCTGGACATGGTATAGTTCGTTCAGCAGGCGACCAATTTTGGCTTCTTACTGATGCAGAAAATGATGAGCAACAAGGAATTAATGTAGAAGCTTTCAAACGGGGTTTACTGAAATGCAATATTGGTAATGATAATTTTGCTGGTCAGTTGTGCATTATTGGTGATGCTTGTCGAAATACAGGGCGAAATGCTATTGACTTTTACGGCAGTCCAATTCTAAGTTCGAGAGCAAGGATGAATCGGCGTATTCAGCTAGATAGGTTTCTGTCTACAAGTCTTGGTGATTACTCATTCCAAATTAATCAAACGGATAGTCAAAGTGCATACTGTCTGTTTTCGGAGATGATGTTGAGTGCCTTACATGGCGAAGTAAAAGAAGCAATTGAAACTCAGGGAGAATTTAGACCTGCTGTTACGAATCACAAGTTGGCGGACTATCTGGAGAAGGAAGTTAGAAATTGTGCTGCTGAAATTGAAGAAAGGATGGAACCTGATATTATTACCGGAATTCGTCCTCCTTATAACTTCTACAAAAGAGTAGGTATAACACTTGATCCTCCGGCAGTTGTTTGGCAATCAGCAATCCAAATGGCAATACGCGATTCTCGTAATGAAGAATTAACAGAGCTTCAAGAACGTCGCAAACAAACTATTTTGCAATTGAAAGACCGTATTGCAGAAAATATTCTACCAAGAATAGTTAGATTTAATCGTAGGCTAAACCCCGATATTCCTAATTTTTCAACTATTAGCGATTTTAGACCAAAGTATGTTGCTATACCTAAAAGTGGAGTAGTTGAAGTATTTCAGGAAGAAACATTCTATCAGATAGGAGCGATTAATTGCTATGATTACCCTATTTTAATCCTACAAGACCAACAATGGATAATTGTTCCTAATTATCCCAATGTTGCTACTATCATTTCTCATAATTTACCTGGTGATATCTTATTCTTAAAAACCGGAGACTATATCTACCTTAGATATAGACATAGAGAAAGACATAGAGAAGAATATGAATTATGGGATACATATTTAAGTGATTTTTCAAATCTTGTTGGCAGTGTTCCATTGCGTGCCGCAGATGCTCAAAAATTTGCAGATAGAATTAGAGTTGGGAAAGAAGAGTATCCTCATCAAGCAGTGACGGCAGGATATCTTTACGAATTTTCCAACGACTACGACAATATCGCTAGAACTGCACATTATATGGCTTATGATGGAGTGGTGCCATTTGACCTCGCATTATTATGTGCAGATAAAATCTGGTGGAGCAAAGAAAAAGGCAGATTAGTTGCATTTGCAGATTTGCCAGCAGTTGAACCCTTACAAACAAGTGACAAGGAGGAATATCGCCCCTACTATGCCAGACGTGGATTTAAGAAACGCAAAAATGTCCGACTCTGGGGCATAGCACCAATCTTTTCTCAAGGTTGGAGTTTTATGCAGACTGAGCTATACCTGAAAATTCCAGAACATATCAGGCGAATTGGCGAAAATATAACCGGGAGATCGGCAACAAGCTTAACGCAAAAGGGGCTGGAAATGTTTCTCAAAGCCTTTGATTATCAGGTTATTCAGACTGATACTGATGAGTAAGACACTAACCACTTTCGACCTTTCAATATTATTTGGAATATTTATCAATGACAACAGTTCTTTTAATTCACGGCATCAATAATCAGGATAATTCAAAGGATAACATTGAGAAAACTTGGAGCGATGCCCTGAGAAATGCTTCTGACAACGCAGGATTAACAATACCTGATGACGTGAAATTTATCGCAGCGTTCTATGGCGATGTACTCTTTGAGGAAACAGAATCTTGGAAGAAAAATAAACCTGTCTTAACTCCTATGAGTGTCGAATCACCAGACGAAGACTATGCAGATGATGAGCTTGCAGAACTATATCTTGAATTTCAGCAGAAATATGGTATTAGCGACGAGCAAGTCTCTGAGGAACTTGACGCTAGGAATAATCTTCAAGCTCAAAAGCGCATGGCTAAAGGAATTCACAAAAGTTGGTTGAAAGCAATTGCACGAGCTTTGGAAAAGGTACTTCCTTCAAAGGGTAAAAGAGTAGCGAGAGCTTTTTTAAGTCAAGCTGCTGCATATCTCTATAAACCGGGTTTAAAAGAAAAGATTGATGACTTAGTTAGAGAGCAAATAATAGATCGACTACCAGAAGATGAGAAAGTTGTAGTTATCAGTCATTCACTTGGTACTATTGTGTCTTATGACTTAATGCGTCGTCTCAGACATCAAGTAAAAGTTAAGTTTTTACTCACTGCTGGTTCACCCCTTGGCATTGAGATAGTCAAACGTCGGCTAGGCCAACCCCTTATATGCCTGCCAAATGTCGATAAATGGGTAAATGTATCAGATAGTGAAGATTTTGTTGCCCTCCAAACAAAGCTAACTGGCGAAACTTTTGGATGCGATAAGATTATGAACTTTGACCAGTTAGACAATGGTAATGAAGACGCACACGATATCCTGAAATATCTTGAACATGATATTGTGGCCAAAGAAATTGTGTTAAGTCTCTAATATAAAAATTGTTGGGTTTCGTTCTATGCTGCACAACGCTAGGGCGTTTCCTGACGGAATGCTCCGCAAACATTCGCGTTAGCGAAACAATGAAACCTACTCCCTATAAGAGCGAATGCCATTCGCCCATACCTAATTAGCGAACAACCTCTGAGCCAACTTTCGATGTTGCATTTGAGCAATATCAATAAAAGGAGTACAAGACCACATTTGCTCTAGATTCATTGATGCAGCGATTGACCAAACTGCTTCAATATCTGGTACTAATTGGAGTAAAACTTGCTGTGTTTGTATATGTCCTAAAATACCCAAACGAATAGCTGCTCCCAATATATTAGTTACCAAACCATGCAAAAAAGCCAACACTGCATCTCGTTCCTTTAAACCTGCTACCGAAGTAATTGCACCAAAAATAACTGGATGTAAACAGTGTATTTTCCCCTCAACAGCATCTTTATTGAGAGTTTTTAGTCGTTCGTCTTGCCAAGTAGAATTAGCCACCATTAGTAGAGCACGTCCGCTTTGACGCTGAGTTTCTCTATTTTTAGCGATCGCTGTTTGAATAAATAGTTGCCGATCGGCTTCTCTGACTGCCTCTATATTTCCGTTTTTACTACCGCGATAACTATGAATTAAGGCTACCACATCACTGACTCCAACTTTGTTACGCAATAATATTTGCAAGAAATACAAAATTTCTTCCCTTGACTGAATTTTTCCAGTTTGAACTAAAGTTTCTAGTCCGTGAGAAAAGGTAAAAGAACCACTTGGGAAAAAAGAATCAGATAACTGCATCAAGGCAAGTTGTTCGGGTATCTCAGAATTAATCATTGGGGTTTAGGGAGTAGGGAGTAGGGAATAGGAAATAGTGAGAATTAATAGACATCTGCAGAAAACAGGGAGTAGGTCGGAGGGAGTAGGGGGAAATAATTGATCATTTATGTTCGATAATTGATTTGATTTTTTATTATTGGAGATGTCTAATAGACATCTCCAAAAAAAGTTTTATAGCGCGTAGCGCTAGGGAATAGGGAACACTTAACTGGGAACAGTTGACTATCAAAATGTTTCAGGATTTAGAAATGTCCGCGCCCTATTTGCGTAGTGCTATAACACCTTTACCCCGCTGTTCCAAAATCGGCATTTTTGGAGGAGTATAATTGATAATTTATAGATAATAATCGATTTTAATTTTAATTTTTGGAGAGGTCTAATAGGAAAGGAACCAAGAAGTGTTTAGGGTATTTATGATTCATCTCTCGATCATAGTCATAATAGCCAACCCCATCATTGGCTATTATGACTATGGTAGGAAAATTGTAAATGTTCTTGGGAAGAGCATGATTCATAATCTATTTTCAAACCAGGAATTTTAAACTTGGCAATAGTGGCTTCAATTATCGCTGCATCTATTATTAGTTGAATATAAATTTTATTTTTTTTAATAATTATTGGCCAGTGATGATTGCCCAAAACATGACCTAAATGAAATAATTCTATAGCATAGTTTTCGACAGGTTCAGTAAAACTTAATACCATCAATTTTTGCTCTTGTAGATGAATCAATAATAGCTTACCAGATTTGGTAATAAATACATCTCCTTCAGATAACGACCAATCTCTATTTTTAATAATACCCACAATTATTCCAGAAGTTGATTGAGCCTGAATTCTTCCTTTGCAACTATCGGTTTGACTCAGATATATCTCTAAATAATTGTCTAAAGTGTGGGCTGATTTTACCCTTTCTTCTAAGTTGGCATCTTTTGTCAAATTACCTAGATAAGTTTCTGCTATTTCTCTGATTTGTTCGACCATTCAATTTATTTAGGAATATAGGGTAAACTGGAGCGGTTATTTAAATGACGGACACAATTTAAAGCATACTTAATATACTTTTTTATTTCTAGAGTTTTACTGGCTAAAGTACGAACTAATAAACCTTTATTCTCAGGTAATATAGAAGTACCTAAGAGCAGATCGGGACAATTAGCTGCTCCAAGATTTTCGAGCTTTTGACTAAGTACCTCAAGATCGGTGTGTGGTTGGACTAGGATTAAATTAGCCAGTACAGGTTTTGAAGCAAATATATCGCTGTGTTTAAATAGATTATGTTTTCCTTCTAAATGAATAGTATCCCTAAAACATACTTCTTCTGCCATTGAGGTAATCTCTAACTGACTAAAATAGTAGCGAAATTCGTACCACTCTCCCCTAGCTAGTCTACCAGGAAGAATAATCTCGCTCCAAAAAAGTTCTGCGTCAGAGTGGAGTTGAATGTCAGTGGTTTGTTCCAATGCTGCATCTGCAAATAAAATTAGAGGTTCTGGTACTAATTCTAATCTCGCTCCTGCTTCAACTGTAATTTTTATGTTAGTTGTTGCTTTGGTAGCTGTCATTGGCATAGCATGAACTTTAATGGCAGCTTGGTCAGTAAGATAAAGACTGGCTCCCTTTTCTAGCTGTAAAGATAAACTCAAGTTATCTCCTGCCAATAACCCAGGTGATGTATTGGTAAGGTACAAGTAAGCAGTACGTAGATCGGCGGCATCCAGACGAAATACATTAGATAAACGCAAAGGATAAGTTGTATACTGATGAGTTACTACAGTTTGACCAAAACTATTGCGCTCTAGTTGTATCTCCAAATTATCTCTGCCCATTACTGTTTCAAACTTAGTTACTAGACATCTCCAGAAAAGGTTTTCAAACTCTTACATAAATTACAGATAAACACTATATACAGCGTTATACAGCGTTAAAAAACTATAACGTTATAGATATGTAGTGTTTAGAACCTAAAAAGCTAGTCCTCCATCATTACTATGCAGGAAAAACGAATACCTGGTATGGGAACAAGATACTCCTGCTCCAACTATTGCGCTTTAGTTTGATCTCTAAATTATCTCTGCTCATCACTGTTTCAAATTAGTTACTAGACATCTCCAAAAAAGGTTTTCAAACTCTTACATAAATTACAGGAAAACACTATATACAGCGTTATACAGCGTTGAAAAACTATAACGTTATAGATATGTAGTGTTTAGAACCTAAAAAGCTAGTCCTCCATCATTACTATGCAGGAAAAACGAATACCTGGTATGGGAACAAGATACTCCTGCTCCAACTATTGCGCTTTAGTTTGATCTCTAAATTATCTCTGCTCATCACTGTTTCAAATTAGTTACTAGACATCTCCAGAAAAGGTTCTCAAACTCTTATAGGACTTACGCAGAGACCATGTATGTAGTGTTAAAAACTATAACGCTACAGTTTTAGCACTCTATATATAGTATCCCTGAGTAAATTCTATCTTATATCATGTCCGTTTATATCGTTTGTGTAAAAGTTAGCGTAAATATGAACAGGAAATTTAAGTTTTTTCTTGCTCTTAAACCTTCCTCCCTCTAGTCCCTCTTCTCTGTTCCCAGTTAAGTGTTCCCTGTTCCCTACCTTTGCTATACAATACCGATGCTACCGGACATGATATTAATACCATTTCTCAAAAAGAATACTATATCTAATTGGGTGGGGAAGTGTGGGAAGTGGGGGAGGTGGGGGGAGAGGTTAAAAGTAGGAAAATCTATAAAATACCGACTAAATAATTATCAAAATAAAGACTTTAAATCTTGGTAACTATATTGACTATTGAAGTATAGCTGAAGTATAGCATTGCTTTTGGTAATTGGTATTATATCAGGACTTACGCAAGGGTACTATATATAGAGTGTAAAAACTATAACGTTATGGTTTGTAACACTACATACATGGTCTCTGCGTAAGTCCTATATATAAATTACAGGGAAATACTATATACAGCGTTGAAAAACTATAACCTTATAGATACATAGTGTTTATAACTCAAAAATGCGTAATTCCTTGCCTTAAAGCACTGTTCTAAAATCAGTATTTTTTGAGAGGTCTATTAGACATCTCCGATAATCAAAAATAAAATCAATTCTTATCATTTTGTTATCAATTAATTCTCCCTGTTCCCTGTTTCCTCTTTTCTGGAGAGGTCTATTAGACATCTCCGATAATCAAAAATAAAATCAATTATCGTAAATAAATCATCAATTATTTCCCCCTACTCCCTGTTCCCTACTCCCTACTCCCTACTCCCTCTTTTCCAGAGAGGTCTATTGACAAAGGACTGCGAAATAAAATTCTCTCTAGAATAAAATTAACCACTTCATTCAATCCGACTCCGGTTTTACAATTAGTATAAGCAATTGGTTTACCTTGACGATATACTGGTGCTTGTTCCCGAATTAAATCTAGATTAGCATTGACATAAGAAGCTAAATCGATTTTGTTAATTACTACTAAGTCAGCTTGCACAAAACCAGGTCCTTTTTTACGGGGAATATCATCTCCTGCCCCCACATCTATCACAAAAATATAGGCATCTACCAAATCATAACTAAAGGTAGAGGCAAGATTATCCCCCCCACTTTCAATAAGAATCAGGTCTAGATTAGGATATACTTGTTCCAAATCTTGCACTGCTAAAATATTCATAGTTGGGTCTTCTCTTATAGCTGTATGAGGACAGCTACCTGTCTCCACTCCAATAATACGATTGCTTGGTAAAATTCCTCCACTTTTGAGTCGCTCTGCGTCTTCAGTAGTAAGCAGGTCATTAGTTACTATGGCTACTTCAATTCCTTGTTTGGTCAAAAGGGGAACAATACACTCTAGTAAAGCAGTTTTGCCACTACCTACAGGACCGCCAATTCCTAACCTAGCTGCTGTTGCCATTTCAGTTATCAGTTATTAGTTATTAGTTTTCAGTTAAAAGTAGCTCTTGGAATAAGGAGGTTTGAAATTCAGTTATTAGTTAAAAGTACCTCTTGGAATAAGGAAGTTTGAAATACTAGACATCTCCAATAAAATAATAAAAAATAAAATCAATTATCGTACATAAATCATCAATTATCTCCCCCTATTCTGTAGTTGCATACAACGTCCCTACCTACTCCCTCTTTTCTAGAGATGTATACTCAATTTTCTTTTTTTTATCCGTTTTAAAAGAGAGACTTTAGACCTTATTTTCCCATCATAGAAATCTTCTTTTTTTATTCTAACTTTTGATTAACCAAAGCGTTAAAACCATATATTTCTCGACTACCTGCAATGGCTACTAACTCTACTTCTTTTTCATCTCCTGGTTCAAATCTAACTGCTGTCCCTGCTGGAATATTTAAACGCATTCCTTTAGTAGGTTCGCGCTCAAATTGTAAGGCTGAGTTGACTTCATAAAAATGAAAATGAGAACCAATTTGAATCGGGCGATCGCCTGTATTCGCTACTATTAGCTGAATTGTTTCCCGCCCTGAATTTAATTCTATTTCACCTATTTGAGTAATTATTTCTCCTGGAATCATTGTTATTTTAGTTGTTAATTATTACTAAGAAAAAAATAGGTTTCCTGTATAATGTATAAAAGATATATTTTTTAATTTCTTCCCACACTCCCCACACTCTTTCTACGATTACTTATGGACCACCACCTTACTTTACTGTATAGGATTGTGTACTGTCACTAACTTAGTACCATCTGGGAAAGTTGCTTCTACCTGCACTTCTTCAATCATTTCTGGTATCCCTTCCATTACTTCATCCTGTTTTAAAATAGTTCTGCCGTGACTCATCAATTCCGCTACCCCTTTTCCTTCCCTAGCACCTTCTAATATAGCTGCAGAAATATACGCTACTGCTTCAGGATAGTTTAATTTAATCCCTTTTTCCTTTCGTTTTTCTGCAAGTAGAGCAGCAGTAAAAATCATTAATTTGTCTTTTTCTTGCGGTGATAGCTGCATTATTTATATAATTTTAAATATATTTACCAAGATTTTCTGTTAAGATTATCAAAAAACAGGTTCATAAAAAGTTTTTATTTATACAAACTCAACAATAAATTATAGCATTTCTCAGGCTAATGAGGTATATTCTATTCTATTTCCTGTCCCCTGTTCCCTAAAACCTAGAATTTTGGGTAGTCCTGTAGATGTAGTGATTTAGGGTAGAGGTAGGGAACACTTAACACTTAACTGGGAACAGAAATTATCTTAAATTCTTAGTTTCAAAGAAATAGTATTTCCTTGACTACTTGACTTTTTTTAATATATCACTACTTGTATACCACTACCGAATTTTGTACCTTATATCAAATACAAAAAGAATCACCCCATCAACCTCTCTCGCCATCTCCCTATCAAACCATCTATTTTTCAATAAGATCCTAAATGGGTTCTATACTTGACTACTCCCCGGACTTAAGTCACGGGGATTCTAAGGTAAGATATCATCTTTGAATCAGAGCGACAGCACTTGCTCCACAGGAAAATATTCGGTAGTAGCCACTTCTAATTTAATTGGTTGCAACTGCACAGCACAAGCTTTTAACTCTGGCTGCCCAGACTCAGGACAAGCTTGAGGATGAGTCAAAGCATTCGCCTCTGACTGATTTCCCCACAGTGCACCCCAGTGCATCGGCACAAATACAGTACCAGGAGTAATAGCTTTAGTAATTTTTGCTGGAAATCTGCCATAGCCTCTTCGCGACCTTACTTCTACCCAATCATTTTCTGAAATTTCTAACCTCTGAGCATCCTTGGGATGAATTTCTATAAACGGCATTGGGTGCATTTTTCTAATTTTCTCAATACGTCCGGTACGGGTTTGAGTGTGCCAATGACCATATAACCGCCCGCTTGTCAAGACGAATGGATAATCAAGATTAGGTGGTTCTGCTAATCCTTGAGAGTAATATGCTGCAAACCTTGCCCTGCCATCAGGAGTATTAAATCGTAAGTCAGTATACAGACGCTCCTGAGATACGCCACTACGATCGGGGCAAGGCCATTGAGTCGGGCCCTGTTCTTGGAGTCGTTGATAGGTAATGTCTGTCATATCACAGGGGCGATCGCGTGTCAATTCCAGAAACTCAGCTCTCACAGCCTCCGAGTCAGCAAAATCAAACTGATTTGTAAATCCTAAACGGCGACCTACCTCGGCAAAGATTTCCCAATCTGCTTTAGCTTCTCCGAGAGGTTCGCGAAACGCCGGGCATAAAGTCACCACTCGCTCCGAGTTTGTCATAGTACCTGTTTTTTCTCCCCACTGAGCTGCTGGCAATAACAGGTGAGCATATTCAGCAGTTTCCGTAGGATAATAAGCATCCTGATAAACAGTAAAAGGCGATCGCAACAAAGCAGCCTTAGTCCGTTCTAAATTGGGCATACTCACAGCAGGATTCGTTGCAGCAATCCACAAACAACCGATTTCCCGGCGTTCCAAAGCCATAATCATTTCCCAAGCGGTACGACCAGGTACACCAGAAATTTGCCCGGGAGTCAATTCCCACAACTGTTCGACCTCAGCCCGATGTTGAGGATTTTTCACCATTCGATAACCAGGCAAAATATAAGCTAGTCCACCTGCTTCTCTGCCACCCATAGCATTAGGTTGACCAGTCAGAGAAAACGGACCTGCACCTGGTTTGCCAATATTACCTGTCATCAAATGCAGATTAATCAAAGTTCGCACTTTTGCTGTACCCTCAGAGGACTGATTCATCCCCATTGACCACAAAGATAAAACTCGTTTAGACTCCCCCCAATAACGAGCCGCTTTTTCCAACTCATCCAAGCGAATTCCGCAATGACGTGCTACGAGTTCCGGTGGGTAGTGACGAATCACTTCAGTATATTCAGGAAAACCAGTCGTACACTCATCAATAAACATTGCATCAAGTAAACCCCAACGCATGAGCAAATGAGCTATACCATTAAGTAAATCGATATCTGTACCTGGTCGAATTGCTAAATGTAGGTCTGCTGCTTCTGCAGTTTGAGTACGACGGGGGTCTACCACAATCATTTTCACTTTCTTATTTTTCTTGTGATATACCCGGAGACGGTTAAATACAATAGGATGACATTCTGCTGTATTAGTGCCAATTAAAAATGCACAGTCTGTCTGTTCTAAATCGTTGTAGCAACAGGGAGGACCGTCAGAACCAAAACTTTGAATGTATCCAGATACTGCCGAAGACATACAGAGGCGAGAGTTGGCATCAAAGTTATTAGTTCCTAGACATCCTTTGAGCAACTTCTGGGCAATATAATAATCTTCTGTTTGAAACTGACCAGACCCATACATACAAATGGCATCTGGTCCCTGGGTAAAACGTACAGTTTGAATCCGGTTAACAACGCGCCGAAAAGCTTGTTCCCAAGTGACGCGACGGAAAGGTTCATCTAGGGTATCACGCATCATTGGATATTTGAGGCGACTTTTATCCAATGCTTCGCTCACCGTAGCACCTTTAACACAAACTTTGCCTTTACTTGATGGATGAGAGCGATCGGCTCGTACTTGCCAAATTGGATTACCTTTGCTATCTCGATTTGTTGCTTTTCCTGGCATTGCTGGTGGTGATACTTCTAACCCGCAGCCAACCCCACAATAGGGGCAAAGAGTTTTTGTAGGTTCCATGGTTTACTTAAATTTTTTTTACTAAAAAATAAATGAAATTATCATTAATATCAAATATCGTTGAATATTACATAATTTCATTTGCTATTTAAACATAATTTGTGTCTCTTGTGGATTTATCCCACAAAATTAAGATTAATTCTATTTTTGACTAACAACTAACACGAAGTATATATCCTGAGAGAGTTGAATACTTATAATCAATAGGAAACAAAAGGGATAGTTGTATCTAAAACTCCCCAAATCAAATTTGATATTACTTCTGCTTATATTTACTCACAAACAACAATATATTTTATTGACCAATGATGTTTCTAATTTGATATTATTTTATATTTGTGTTTATTATTGAATAATTAATTAAAAATTATCTGTCACATTAGATACGTTTTAAAGATTTCTTAAATTTGTACCGATCGATCCAATCGACCTTAACAGCAAAAGCTTCCAGAATTAAGATGGGTTTGCCGTGGAAGCTAGCAGATTTAATATTATAGCACCAGGCAAATAAGGCGCGGACATTTATAAATCATCTCTCCTGAGTCAGGACTTCCTATACCATTACGCGAGCACCACCATCCGAAAAAGAATGTAGTGAGGTTTCATGGAAAGTCGCTGCAATATCAAGAGTTTTGGTAAAAAGTTCTCTAATATCATATCCGCTTGAATACTTATACTTTGGTGGAAGGAAAGCAGAGAGCAGAAGGAACTTATGCTGAAGGGTTTCTTCTAATTGGACTTTGGACAAAATTCAGATGTAGTTAGCGTAATATTTACGCTAACTACATCTGGCAATATCCCTCTATCTCTAGTGAATTTAATCACTGAAAAATAGAAACAATGGAGAGCTGTCGCCGACAGGGATGCCAACTTTTAGTTATTTTCGAGAATTTTTATTCCCTTTTGTGATCACTTGATGACGAGTTCGTGGTGTTATTTTATATCCTTTAATCCGTCCGGTAGAATAACCTCGACGTTTGGGAGATGTAGTCATTGTACCCAAAGTCGAAATTATTCTATAAAAGTCTCTTTGAACTAAACTGGGAGTAATTTTAACTGATTTGTTATTCTTCAAATACTGTTCCCAATGATGGGGTAAAAAAACACGATTATTCCTTGCAACCCATAAATTAACATAAGCAATAAGTGTTAATTTGAACCAATTTTCTTCGTGTTTAACATCTGGAATTGAATAAGCTGTCATTAACAATCTTTGTTTACCCAAAATAGGAGCTAGTTGTTCCATGTCATAACCTTGTCGATCAGATTCATAGCAATCAATGAGGCTTAACTCTTCATATAGGTGAACCAATCACAATTAGCCACATCGGTTTCCCAATCTGATTACCAATTTCATCTGTGACAGTAATTCGCACTCTTTGTAAAAGGATAACGGTTCATTTTATGGTTTTTAGTTCCCCTCATTAACATCTGGTTCCCACCCGAAATTGTCACTGTCATTTGACGACCTTTTTTAGTAGTAAACATGGATTGACTACAAATTGACTGCCTATTTTCTTGATTTTTCATTGTTGTTAATAATGCCCCTAAATGTTAGTGTATATTTTACGCCAACATTTGCCTTTTTTAATTATTCAGTCTCATGCCTAGTCAAACATCAGAGCAAACCACTCAATCAGCAGCCCTCAGAGGAAAACAAATTCAGAGTTTAATTCGTAAGCTCAAGCAGAAAATTCAGAAAATTGAACGAGAAGGAGAGGTAACTCCCCGTGATTGTCATATCATTCCTTATCAAGTCAATAGAAATCAGAAACTCTACTATTATTATAAATTACAATCTGCGGAGCCAATTTTTCCAATGGCTACTGATTCTCACAAAAAAACTAAATATAAATATGAACGGAAAAGCCGGAAGTGAACCTCATATTAATGCAGTGGAAAAAATGACTCGAAGAAATATTATTAATGAGTTGGAAAGGGTTGTTCATTCCCTTCAAGAAAGTTATTTATATATCTGTTTCGGTGGAGAAATTGAACCAGACCCATCCGATGATTTTCAGGATGATAAATAATGTCAGAAACGAAGATAATTCCAGATTTAATTTGCTCTTTAAACCTTAATCCAGGTTGTTAGTGTAAATATTACGCTAACTTATTTTTTTGTCCAAAGTCCAACCTATTAAATAAGTCTAAGTACCACGAACTTACCGACTTAAAAATCACCAAGGTTAACAACAGCAAAACTGCCAATTCCCAGAACTATAAAGTCGAGGCTAAAGTAGCTATTTGTGAAGAAAAAATAGCTCTGGAAAAACGCAGTACCGGACGATTTTTTTTGGCAACTAATGTGTTAAATAAAGAAGAACTAACAACAGAAGAAATACTCTCTAAATACAAATAGCAAAAGAGCAACAGTCAGTATAACGAGGTTTTAGCTTCCTTAAAGACCCCATTTTTTTAACGGATAGTGTCTTTTTGAAATCTCCTAAAAGAATTGAATCTTTGGGATTAATTATGGGTTTATGTTTATTAGTTTATACCTTGGGACAACAGGAACTTCGGCAAACTTTAAAAAGAATGAAAACTGGGGTCAAAAATCAGTTAGGTCGCCTCACAGATAGACCGACTCTACGATGGATATTTCAATGTTTTCAATCCATTCACGTCTTCTATCTACAGGGGGTAAAACAGATATCTAATTTAACCAATGAACGATTATATTTACTCCAGTTTTTCCCTCAATCTTGTCAGGGTTATTATCTCCTTATCTAGAGAAAATAATTTTTTTTTCCCAGTTCTTTTGGCATCAAATAACCTTGAATTTAATGGAGTTTTGAATTAACTCCAACCTATTTCTCACATTTTGGGTTGGAGCAGTTTTTTTGCCATCACCCAAGCTGCTTTTTCTTTTGAATGTTCTAGTCACAGTAATTTTTCTTTGTTTCCAGTATTAATACTTAATTAATTCCTTTCCCTTTTTCATTCTCAGAGTATGCTACATTTTGAAGTGCGGAATGTGGGATAAAACATCTCCATTCATGGAGAGAAAGCGGTCGTTAGCCGAGCATGACCTAAGGGATGGCGTTTAGCGCTCCACGTTAACGCGCGTTGTGCGGAGCGCTAAACGCCATATCCAATCGACCAAGAGAAGAAAAAAAATTCCTTTTAGCCCAATCCTCTTATTTCTAATTTATAAGAAAAGGTAATTATTAATTATTAATTGTTGAACCATGCCCCTCTTGACTGATCGATGGTATAGTGCTAAAATATTGACTATGGCAAGCGCGCTATTACGCAACGTGTATACGAATGCGATGGGAATACCATCGTCAAATCGGATCGGCGCGATAGCGGGCGTTTCTGCTGTTTTCCTGAGTTTCTATATAGTTCAATTACTACACGCATCAAGAGGTAACCCCCATGACCCAACAAGCTAGCAAGCTCGTCATCGTTACAGAAAAGTTGCTGCTGAAAAAGATCGCCAAGATAATCGACGAAGCCGGGGCTACCGGTTATACGGTGGTGGAAGTTGGCGGTAAAGGCAGTCGTAACATACGCTCCTCGGGAAAACCCATTGTTGGCGACAACAACTCAAATATAAAGTTCGAGGTGCTCACCCGCGATCGGGATACGGCTGTGAAGATTTCGGATGAGGTCGCAGCGAAGTTTTTCGACGATTATTCTGGCATCGCCTATCTCTGTAACGTGATGGAGGTACTGCACGCGCACACATTCTGACTCAAAACTTAGCCCGTCAAACCAAAAAAACCGGGGTTATGCCCCGGCTTTTTGCTGGCAGTATTTCGTGTCCGCAGGACGTTAACGCCGAACAAGAAGTAATTGGGCTATATCTATGAGCTGCCTGACTGATGGAGACGACGCAGCCTTGATATAGTCGCCGCGTTGGTCGCCGGGTCAGGAGAGCACCGGCAGACCAGGACTCGTCTGGGATTCAGCCCCCCAGCGCCTGGGCGAGCCCGATGAAGAGCGGTATTCCCAAGGCAAGGGCAACCGGCGTACCGACGGCTGTGGACGAGCCAATGTAGGCAGAGGGATTAGCCGACGGGATACCTGCTCGTAAAGTGGGCGGCCCTGAAATGTCTGAACTAGAGGCAGCTATGGTGGCGAGTATCACAACGCCGCCAAGGCTGAATCCTGTGGTGATGTGGGCAATCATGCCGAGACCGAAGGCTATGAACCCATGCAGCAGTGGCGCCACAAAGGAATATAGGGCGTACCACTGGCCTACCTTGCGCAGCTCACCGAGCCTTGTCGTGGCTTCCATACCCATTACTAGCATCAGTATCGAAAGCAGGCCGCGAAAGAGGGGATTGAAGAAGCTCTCATACACACTTTCCGGCCGGGTTAGCAGACCTAGAGCGAGGCCGAGCAGCAGTGCTGATAGGGCAGATCCCTGGAGGCTTTCCTGAATAATAGGCCAGATCCTGACCCGCGCACCTGCAGTATCGCGCGGATCTTTGGGATACCCGCTTGCGGTAATGCGTCGCTCAATGCGCCGCTGATTGGGATACCCGCCTGCGGTAACGCGCTGCTTGCTGAGATACTCTTGCTTGCTCAGAGACTCGAGTGCGTTATCGCGCTGCTTGCTGGTATAAACGCTGGCCAAAACGATCGCTGTCACGAGTGCTGGGATGTCCATGAAGGGATAGAGTGCGGCAGCCCATGCCTCGTATTTGACGCCTTCCGATTCCAGTAACGTCAGGGCAGCGGCGAGGGTAGAGCCACTCACGGCACCGAACAAGCCTGCGGTCGCAATAGCATCCACGACTCTGACCTTCGGCAGCTTCGCCAACGTGTAGCGCCCGATGAACACGATAAGGATACCTGTTACCACGGCGAACAGCCCTGGCAACAGCATCTCCGTCAGATTTGCATTGCGGATCGCAATGCCACCGCTCAGGCCGACTTTAATGAGCAGCATGAAGACAATGAACTTATAGATCGCATCTGGAATTTGCAGTTCGCTATTGACGGCAGCAACGACCATACCACCAATCAGAAAGCCCATTGTCGGGGACTGCAACTTCCCCAGAAAGAGCGTCAAGAAATCAGACAAAAAATCCACGTTGTAATTCCTCCTTGATTCAGATACTATATTAATTACCAAAAGTAATGCTATACTTTAGCCGTACTTCAACACTTCAATAGTTAAAAAAATTCAAAGTCTATTTTTCACAATTATTAGTCGTTTTGTATATATTATTCCTACTTTTACCTCTCCCCCCCACCTTACAAGGTTAAGTTTTTGCTACGAAAAAAGCATGAAACCTAGATAGGGCAAGAATTTTAGTCATTCGGATTGTGAATTCTAAAAGCCTTATCCCGTAAGGTTTTTAGAAAAAAACTTACCCCTGTAAGCTCCCCCACTTGCTAAACTTTCCCACCCTATTGGGTATAGCAAGGTTTTTGAGAAATGGTATTAGGGGTCACGACTGCAGGTTATGTACTTAAGTTTATCTTAAAATTCGCACAAAAAGGATAAGTATTTTTTATGAAATGCTTGAGCAAATCTGAGTAAATCTTTGTCAAAAAATGGTTGTGGATTCGCCGATCTTTGGTATCATATTCAAAGATATGGTTCCATGCAAAACTTATAGAGTCTTGAATTGTTGCAACAGAAAGCGTTAAGAAGTAACCCACATGACCCAGCAAGTCATCAAGTTCGTCATCATCACACAAAAGTTGCTTAAAAAGAGATCGTTAAGATTATTAAGGCATCATGTAAAAATAAGTTGTACAAATTTTATCTGAAATAGATTTTGAAATCTAGCTTCCATTAAAAAAACTGTTCAGGTTATTCTTACACGGCTCCTAAGGAAGCTGGGGCAAGCAGTTATAGGGTTGCAAACGATTCTACGGTGGTTGCAGTTGGATATACCAATGCGTATGTGGATATCCCGGATATGAAGATTGAGGTGCTCGTGTCCGGTTGGGATATCACCCTAAAGATTTCAGTAGAGGTCACAGGGGAGTTTTTCGAGGATTATTCCGGCATGACCTATGTCTGTGACGCGGAGATGCTGCACAAGGAAGATGTTAATACACAAGATTTCAAGCAAATCTAATGATGTAGAAGGTGAATAGTGAAAATCTAGGGTTGCTGATTACGTAATGCTTTTCAATATTTATGAACCGTACAACTATAGTTTTTTCATAGATATTTGAGACAAAAGCATTACGCATTCACCAAAGCCGAAAATTTTGTATTGCGGGCATATTGCCCGCGATAGGTTTACCTCACAGGAAGTGGAAAGCGCTGTATTACTCAAAACCCGAGCAATTCTCATTGCCCAATCTGTATTTTATATCTCTTTGTTACCACTTCAGGGAGATTTCTATTTAATCAGAGTATCAATGCGAGTTTGACCCCTAACTCCGTTCTGACTTACACCATTAATATTGACATCAGAAGTAACTAAAGACACTGCTTTAACTAATGCTTGCCTCCGATCGCTCAACAGATTTTGTGAAGGTACAATATTTAAAACTCCCAATTTTTCTAAGCGTCGTTTAACACTACCCGAAGCACCAACTAGGAATACTTCACGACCCGTATCAACAGTTTCCTGAATCGCATTTTCTATTGCTAGAGCAGAAGTTACACCCATGTGAGGTACTTCACTCAAATCTACAATCAAGACTTCATAATTATTCAGAAGTGTGTGCTGGCGGGAGATAGCTTTAGAAACACCGAATATCATCGGACCACTCAAGTGGAATAATAAAATCCGACCTTCAGCACGATCCAGTAATTCTTTCTCATCATTGTCTAAGATAATCGCATCATCAGCATCAGTGATAGCTTTAACATCCTCAGATTTTAGCTGAGTTAAGCGATCGATAGTCAGAATATTAGCAATAAACACCCCAATACCTACAGCAGCAATCAAGTCAACAAATACAGTTAGACCAATAACAGCATACATAATGATTGCAGACTTCCAGGAGATGTCATGAGCACGCTTGAGAAATCCCCAGTCAATAATCTTAATTCCAACTTGGAGAGCAATACCTGCTAAAACCGCCATGGGAATTTGTGCTGTTAAACTACCAGCTCCCAAAACTACAACCATCAAAATCACAGCACGGGTAACACCAGATAAAGCAGAGCGAGCGCCTGTATTGATATTCACCACAGTACCCATAGTTGCACCAGCGCCTGGAATACCACCAAATAAACCAGAAGCTAAGTTACCTAAACCTTGACCAATTAATTCTTTATCAGAGTCGTGTTGAGTACGAGTCAAACTGTCAGCAACCACAGAAGTTAATAGAGCATCAATACAGCCAAGCATAGCTAACACTGTCGCATCAACGACCATTAATTTTAGCTGTTCGGGAGTAAAGTAAGGTAACTGTAAGCTAGGCAAACCACTAGGGATTTCACCTATCCGACGAATTGCAGTATCTGAGAAAAATACAACAGAAATTACTGTTCCTACTACCAATGCTAGCAATGGTGGTGGGACGAATTTCTTAACTTTAGATGGGACTAAGAAGAGGATCGCTACTGTAAGAACTGCTAACCCTGTTTCTATAGGATTAATATTGGTTAAAAGTTCAGGAATGTTCTGAATAGTACCAACTACGCCCCCCTTTGGACTAGCTTGTCCGAGAAACGGACCTATTTGTAGGATGATGAGGATTAGACCAATGCCTGACATGAAACCAGAAATCACATTGTAAGGCATCATGGTAACGTATTTACCCAGCTTTAATAAACCAAAACCGATTTGGAATAATCCAGCTAGTATTACTACTGTGAATGCCATTGCCATACCGTTTTCTGGGTTAGCAGCAGTTAAGTTAGCAATCACCGCAGTCATTACCACCGTCATTGGTCCGGTAGGTTCAGAAATTAGAGTTGGTGTACCACCAAATAGTGCTGCAAACAAACCAACTAATACAGCACCATACAAACCTGCAGCAGGTCCGGCACCAGAGGCAACACCGAAGGCAAGAGCCATAGGGAGAGCAATGACAGCAGCTGTTAAGCCACCAAACATATCGCCCTTAAGGTTTCTAAAATGTATTTTGTTAAAAACTTGCGTAGCCATTGTTTTATGTTATTAACTTCTTTTTTTTATTAAACACGACTTACATCAACTATACTAAACTTACCCAAACTTACCCAACAGGGTTTTGGTAGCTCAGTTCCTGCTTCTGTGAGAATCACTAACTGGAATATGTAACCTTATGATATCCATAGGCTTGACATCGGTAGCAACTCCACATAACGCACTTACAACTCAACTAGAGTTTCTGTGTAAGTTATATTGAATTAAGTCAATGCAATTTAATTTAACCATTGACTATCGTCTATGTCAAGATTATTATAAAAATTAATTGGGAATGCAATACCTGATAGTTTTTAATTGCTTATACCAGTCTTAAGTTTTTCTTTATTTTTATTATCATTGGAGGAAAAGTCTTTGATTCAGGCCACCTTACATCAGTTAAGAGTGTTTCAAACAGTAGCTAGTCATGGTAGCTTTACTAAAGCTGCTGAAGAATTATTCATTACCCAACCCACTGTCTCTAGTCAAATGAAGCAACTTACCCAGACAGTAGGGATGCCTTTATTTGAGCAAATTGGTAAGCAACTTCACTTAACTGACGTTGGTCGAGAATTATTAGCCACTTGTCAAAAAGTCTTTGAACAGCTCGATCGCTTCGAGATGATAGTTGCTGACATCAAAGGTACAAAACAAGGACGGTTACGTTTGGCCGTGGTAACTACTGCTAAATATTTTGTGCCGAGAATTTTAGGTCATTTCTGCCAAAAATATCCAAAGGTTGATGTTGCCTTAGAGGTGACAAACCATCAAAATATCACTAGACGAATGCTGGAAAACCAAGACGATCTATATATATTAAGTCAACCTCCTGAAGACGTTCCTGTGTGTAGTGAAGCTCTAATGAATAATCCCTTGGTCTTGGTAGCTAACAAAAATCATCCATTGGCAGGGAAGAAAAATATACCCATTAAACGTATCAGAGATGAAGCTTTTATTATGAGAGAACAGGGATCTGGCACTCGCCAGGCGGTGCAACAACTATTTGCTAAACACAAAATTTATGTGAACGTGCGCTTAGAACTTAACAGTAATGAAGCAATAAAACAAGCAATCGCTGGTGGCTTAGGAATTTCTGTTTTGTCAGAACATACCCTATATCGTGAAAGTTCTGAATTGGAACTCACTACCTTAGATGTTCAAGGTTTTCCCATTCAGCGACAGTGGTATGTATCCTATTTAGATGGCAAACAGTTATCAGTTATAGCTCAAGCATTCTTGGAATATATCCAAGAATATACTCAAAAAATGGATATCACTTCCCATCTTGTGAGTTAATAATATGATTAGACCTCTCCAGAAAAGAGAGAATAGGGTATAGGGAGAAGTAATTGATAATTTATCAATAATAATTGATTTTATTTTGAATTTTTGGAGAGGTCTATTCCTGAAAAAGTATTGGCGTTGCACAGTGACGAATGATTATGAGAATTGAGGAATTTGCCGATGTTTCAAATAATAGATCAGCAAGTTAATTGATCTATACAGCATATCAATGGACTTGGAGTAGCACAAAGTTTTGCGATGTAACCTAGCGTGCGTAGTGTCTCAGACGGCAGTTTTCTCCTTCTACTCTCGTCATTGCTGTTTTACTTACTAGGTGATAGTGCTCCGCACCGCTAACGCGAACGCAATCGTCAATTAAGCAAGGATATACCTTGTATCCATCTGTAATGTAGAGAAAACAGGCCCAACCGTGAATCATCTGCCATAATATTGTAAAGGTAACGGCGGAGCGAGCCTCTTACAGAGGAGCTTCGCTAACGCCAAGTACAAACTTCAGAATTCCTGGCATTTTGCTGTTGACGACGGTCCAGACCCAAATTTTGTTTTTTTTGAGCCAATAAAAGTTTGTAGTTCATCTATTTGAGCAGTTTCAGGTATTTCATAGTTACTATCGGGAATCTGTGCTTCTGCAAGTCGTACCCAGTTCAGCACTGTGTTATGGGAAATACCAGTCACTCTCTCAATGCCTCGGAATCCCATGCCAAATCGCGGACATTTTTACACAAAGCTCTTTAACATCAGAACTATAACCCGCAGGAGAGGGACTTTCTCGAAATTGACGGCCACAGTCACGGCACAGATAACTCTGTTTTCCCTGACGATGACCATTTTTCACTACTTTATGGCTTTGACAATAAGGACAATCCATTTCTCAATAAAATTCTAGAATATCATTCTCTATTGTGCAACACCAAAGTATTTGATATTAAGTCCGGTAGTATCGCTATTATAAAGTGCAGGTACGGTAGCTACATCGCCTATTTCAATTCAATTTTGGTTCAAACTCGTAAGGAAAATACAGTA
Source organism: Dapis brunnea BLCC-M229 (assembly GCF_050015995.1). Classification (NCBI taxonomy): domain Bacteria; kingdom Bacillati; phylum Cyanobacteriota; class Cyanophyceae; order Oscillatoriales; family Microcoleaceae; genus Dapis; species Dapis brunnea. The sequence goes on from NZ_JBNHEP010000183.1 coordinate 27,975, forward strand.
GAACAAAGGGCAGGTTTAGCGTTGGTGGAGCAAGTGCAGCAGCTATATCGCTCCTTGGAACTGGAATGACTTAATTACTTATCCCCACACTTTGCGCTCTGCACTACCGAATTATTACTGATTTTTTGAATTTTTTTATTGAAAAAAATATTGTTGAAAATCAATAATTATACTGTTGCTACTGAGATAAAACTTGTTTATCATCGTAAATATAAAGCAAACAGGTCTAAAACTTATGTTCCGCCTATCTGACACAGAGAGCTTAATTCCTAAAAGCCTTGCTATGTCTGATTTTAAAAATAGTTAAAATTATCATTAAAATATCCGGAATGTGGGATAAAACCATTGTAAATTTTTCCTGTATACACACTAACTAATGTTAGTGATTTGTATTCATGAGACTTAGAACGAACACATCCAGAAAATTGAACTATAAATATACCTAAAAGCCCAAGTTATAATAGGTAAAGTGTAACTTTACCGCTTAATTCGCTGAGTATTTTTACTTTTTGCATAACTGAGATACACCCTAGAAGTATCTATTAGAACAACAAACAAAACTATTATTATCACATCTACCTATGAATGAACTTCAGCTTGACCCCAACACTCAACTCGTAACAGTTAACGATCCTTCACCCACTATTTCAGTGTTATGGGACCGCGCAGTCCAACAAGCAGTTATTAATACCGCTCCCGGTCCAACCGTGGCTTCCCGTGCCTATTCTATGGTACACACAGCCATCTATGATGCTTGGGCAGCTTACGATCCATCAGCAATTGGAACTCAGTTAGGAGACGATCTGCAACGTCGTAGCTCTGAAAACACAGAAGCTAATAAAGCTGAGGCAATGAGTTTTTCTGCTTACCGGGTGCTGATAGATTTATTCCCCGAGCAAGAAGAAATTTTCAATGGTGTGATGGCTGAACTGGGTTATGACCCCAACAACACTACCACCAATGTACGTACTCCTGCTGGCATTGGTAACGTTTCCGCTCAAGCACTATTAGCATTCCGCCAGAATGATGGTTCTAACCAACTAGGAAATAACCCCAATGGTAATGGTAATCCCTACTCCGATATCACTGGTTATCAACCTCAAAATCCTGCTGGGAACCCTATTAATATAGAGTTCTGGACTCCCGAAAATGTTCCTATTGACGATCCTAATGCTCAAGTCCAAAACTTCCTGACTCCACACTGGGGTAATGTGACACCTTTTGGCCTCGAATCAGGTGACGAACTACGACCAGTAGCACCAGAACCATTTTTGCTGGTAGATGGTGAGGTAGACTTGGATGCAGGTACAATTACTTTGGCAGACCAGTCTGTAGTTCCAATCAGTCCAGAGATTGTTGGCACTATTATTAATCCTGAATTTATTGCCCAAACAGAACAGGTAGTTAATTTTAGTGCCAATCTGACAGACGAACAAAAGTTAATTGCGGAATTTTGGGAAGATGGGGGTGGTACATCCTTCCCACCAGGAACCTGGATGACTTTTGGTCAATTTGTTTCTGCCAGAGATGAGCATACATTAGATCAAGACGTCGAACTATTCTTTAATTTGGGTAACGCAGTATTTGATGCTGGTGTTGCTACTTGGGAAGCTAAAGTTTTCTACGACTATGCTCGTCCAGTACGCACAGTGCGCGAATTAGGCGAATTAGGTTTGATAGGCGAGTTTGATGAACAGCTTGGTGGTTATGCTATTGATGCTTGGGCAGGTCCAGGACAAGGAACCCAAAGAATTCTAGCAACTGATTTCCTCACCTATCAAACTCCTGGTAGCCATCCTTCACCTCCTTTTGCTGAATATGTATCCGGTCATAGCACTTTCAGTGCTTCTGCCGCAGAAATTCTCCAACGGTTTACTGGTAATGATGAGTTTGGTGCTTCGGTAACTTTTGCCCCTGGTGAGTCTCGTTTTGAACCTGGTGTAACACCAACAGAAACCGTAACTCTGGAGTGGGAAACTTTCAGCGAAGCTGCTGATGAGGCTGGTTTTTCTCGTCTTTACGGAGGCATTCATTTTGAGGATGGCGATGTCAATGGTGGAATTTTAGGGCAACGGGTAGCAGGAGAGGTTTGGGAAGAAGCTCAGTCTCTACTTACCCCCAATAAGATAACTGGTACACGCAGAGATGATGAGTTAATTGGAACTGATGCAAGTGAATACATACATAGCGGTCGTGGTGATGATACTATCCAAGGTTTAGATGGTAACGACTTAATCCATTCCGGCAAAGGTAACGATATAATTAATGCTGGTGGCGGTCGTGATATTATTGGTGCTGATAGAGGTGATGATATTATTACTGGTGGAACTGGTGCAGATCTGTTTGACTTCCGTCGTGGTTATGGGGATGATGTTATCACTGATTTTGAAGATGGAATAGATTTGATTCGTTTAAGAGGCGACCTGACGTTCGAGGATTTGACAATTGCTCAGGTAGGTAGCGACACTAGCATTACTACTCGCAGACTTTCTATTACTTTGCAGGATGTAGCAGCAAGCGATATCGGTAGTGATGATTTTGTCGATATTTTTGCTTAAGCAACAACTTGAAGAAGCTGCTAGAAGCAAACTTTTTTTAAAATTAAAATTATCAAAAATACTGAGGTATAGCGCTACGCGCAAGTTAGAAGTCAAAAGTCAAAAGCAATCTATGACTGAGTTTGAAGATTTACCAATGTCCTAACCTATTTGCCTAGTGCTATAGGTTTCATAGTTGAATAAAAATACTACCCTTGTAAGGACGTTTCATGGAACGTCCCTACTATGCTCTATGAATTATGAAAACGCCTGTAAGTGCAGGGAGGATTTGAAAGACTATGTTAAGTATATTAACTTAATCGGATCGTCAATTCAAACACATGGTATTATAAAAATAAAATAAAATTCGTATGTTAATGATTTAGTTGCCATCAATAACCTTTATAGGAGGCTTTTCATTTAGAATAGGTATAGGGAATCAAAAAATATTTTATGACAATCTTTCATACCTGGAGTATGATTAATATTTACTATATTTCTAATATCAGTTTAGCTGAAAATAATGAATAAAAGGTTTACTAACTTTTAGTATTAAGATTGCGACTAATGATTAGTAATAATCTTCTTTTTTCAGGGTGGGAGGCATCTATGAAATATACAAGTAAACAAATCATAGTCACTAATTCCTATGAGCAACAAATCTTAGAAGAAAAGATTTATAATCACTTTTTGAAATTGGTTTCGATTGAATCAATCGAGCAAATGATTGAGCGATTTCGGATACTATTTTTCCAATCTTCTTCATACCAAACTCCAGAAATATCGACAGCTCTAGAAAGAATTTTACAATTCCCTGAATGTGAAGAACAATTTAACTACATCCTGAATCGTTGCTGTTATATTTTAATTAACTATCAACAACAACATCAAGATCAAAAAAATGTTTTAGAAAAATTGATTCAGTTATTTAGTCAAGCAACCTCTAAATCTGACTATTCCTATTACGGTTATTGCCAAACAAAAAAAATTTTAGAACTTGTCAGAGGTTTTACTCATAGTCAACAATACTTGAGCTTGAAACGTTTGGCAGCACTGATGAATCAAGGATTTGAAAGTAAGAGTCGCAGCAGCTTAAATCAACCTTTGAAAATTATTATCCCCCGCTATCCCTATCTATATAACTATTTGTTATTAACTCCAAAAAGTAGTACAGAATATCAACAAGCAATCAGAAAACTGCAAGAGCAAAAACAGCAAAAATTTGAAATTAATTTATCCCGCTATATCACTAATCAAGCCCGAATAGAACTTTGTCAATTTCAACAATTACAATCAGTTAAACAATTACAATCGATCAAAAATCCTACCTTATTATCGAATAATGAACTATTATTATCTATCAAACAATTTGTGGGTAAAGTAGAAGGTAGAGAGACTTATCAAGATTATGCTAAACGATTTTTAACTTATATAAAAATACCTCAACCATATCACTCTTTTAAAGATAGTTTTTATGAATATCTAAGTACATCCTTTGATGTTGAATCTCAACAAATTAGAGTTAGGTTCAAGGAGCAACTCTACAAGCATTTACAAAATGTTATGTCTGAGAATGATAATCAGCTATTCAATGAATTTTTAATGAAGAAGACCTGTAGCAAAATGTTGAGTTTTTTAATTGTTAATAATCAAAAACAGCTACAACATTATTTGTTTGTTAACCTCATTGATAATTTAGGACCGATTATTACAACAGGGCTACTACTAAAAATCTTATTAGTTTGTCAAGAGGTCAGACCAGGTTTAGAACAACGATTTGCAATATTGTTTAACCATTACGAATCTTCTACGCAAAAAAAAGTTCAATGGTTAGTCAAAGCACTAGAAAATATGCAAATAGCTTTAAGTACAAATTTTGGTAGAATCGACCTTTCTTTTATTCATTAATTAGGGCTTGCTGATTAATTCTCGCGCGTATTGACAGATAAAGGCTGTAGCATTTTTTTGTCCGGAAAAAGTGCCTGATTTTCGGTGAAAAAAGCTTAAAAAGCTAATATTTGGGGATGATTATGGCAGAAAAATCAAGGAACAATAATTCCTTCTACCTCCTCTATAATTCCCATTTCTCCTGACTCCTGAGGACTGACTCCTCTCCTGCCTTCACCCATAACACTTTTTCAGCAAACCCTAATTAGGGCTTGCTGATTAAATATAAAAGCATTTACATGATCGAGGTTTGAGAAACTAATGGTCTGAAAAAAGTACCAGCTTTTGTGTTAATAAAGCTGAAAAATTAAGCATTTTGGAGTAACGTTCTGGAGAAAATTTAAGTGGCTATGATGAACGACTACCTCTTCTACAACTCCCTGCTTCTCCTAATTCTTAACTACTCCCTACTCCCTCCGACCTACTCCCTACCTCAACAAAAAGACTTTTGATCGCAAACCCTAATTATATGACTAAAAAAGAATTGGTTAGGACATAGACTGACGATGAATCTTAGACTAGGAAATGTTTTTCTAACTGTTCCCTGTTCCCTGCTATAAATCAAACAAATTTTTGAGACGATTTCTGACCCAAACTACAGGATTTTTATCATCTTCTTCTGCATCAACTAATCCTAATGTTCTAAGTTCATTTTGACGTTCAGATAATTCTTCTTGATGTTTACTCAACTCTTGCACAATTACCTCTGCTAATTCTGGATTTTCATGCAATATTTTTTCAAAGCCTTTTTTCTGAATAGCAAATAAAATAGTATCTTCAATTGCTCTAACGGAAGCTGTACGAGGAATACCTAGCATTAAAGCTAATTCTCCGAAAAATTTTCCAGCTTTTAGAGTAGTGAGATGTTTATTAATTTTTTCAGCAAAGACCTCTACTGAACCGGAAAGAATAATATAAAAAGTATCACCAGGGTCTCCTTCATGGAATAAAAAATCTAATTGCTTGAGACGTTTTCTATATCCTACTTCTATTAGTTTTCTTAACTCCACATCAGTAAAATTTTCAAAATAACTAACTTGCATTAATAAATCCCTAGCTGATAGAGGTTTATTAGGTATAGACTGATGATTTTTTAACCCGTGAAGAACAGTATTTTGAGATGATTCTAAATTTTTGGAATCCTGTGGATGATGAAGATATATATTAAAATGATCCCAAGGAATTAAAATACCTTGTTGATGTAAATTATGCTGGATTAGAAACCGTAAAGAACTCATATAAACGGGTTGATTATAAATTTCATTTACCCATACCCATAATTGAAATTTAAAAGCATTATCTTGAAACCCTAAAAACAAAACTTTTGGAGGAGGTTCCCGTAATACTGCTGGTTCCATATAAGCTGACATTAATATAGCTTCCGTAACTAATACTGGGTCACTATCATCAGAAACAAAAATATCAACTTCAATCCGACCTTTAAAATTATCGTAGCTTAAGTTATGTATTTTCCCCTCTATTAATATTCCATTAGGAATAATTACATGACTATCTTTTAATGTTCTAATTCTAGTTGAACGTAAACCAATTTCTTCCACAAAACCTAAATCATTCTCTAATTCAATAAAATCTCCTATTTTAATAGGTCTTTCTATTAGTACATTCAAACCACTAATAAAGTTTTTAGTAATATTCTGAAATCCTAAACCAATACCTACACCCAAACCCCCAGCTAAAACTGCTAATGAGGAGACATTAAAGCCTTGTGTTTGGAGAATAACTATTATACCTAGGGTGCTGAGTCCATAACTAAATATTGTAGATATTGCCTCTCGGTTGGCTTTATCTATGCCTAGTTTTACTAAAAATACTTTTTTGAGTAAATTTTTGAATAGTCTACCTAAGAGCAGGACTATGATTAAATATATACCTAATTGGAAAAGTAAACTTAAAGATATATAAGTATCCCCTATGAAAAGTAGAGGAGTTGTAAACATTTGAGTTAGATTTACTAATAATTTTTGTATTGCTTCAAGCATAGAGTTTTAAATTTTTATCTATAGCAACTATACCGTTTCACGGAAGTAAAAAGTCATGCATTAAGACTTTATAGACTATAAACTTTTATGCCACAGTAATTTCAGGAAATTATTTGACATTTAAAGTTTTCAACTATTTGTGACATCTTTAAAGTGAATTGGTATAGATTCTAATTATTTTATGTTATGGGGAGTGCTCTGTCATAATTACAGCAGTTTTGGAGTTAATAAGGTACAAAGTTTTACGAGTTTAGGGAATAGGGAATAGAATTTAGTGTTAAACTTTACTTCACTATCCTCAAAAGTTCTATAATCATGTTTTTATTGAACTTTACTTACTGCTTATAGTGGTACAACTGATGGGGTAAATATTTTTTACTTGCTCCCAACCCATCTTCTCTACTCCCTATTCCCTACTCCCTACTCCCTAATAAGAAGATTAAAAACCCAGTTTCTAGAAGAAACCGGGTTTTAATAAATTAATTATTTCGGGAAAAAGTTCCGATCAAAAAAGATAGCTAATTCTATTTTTTCGGACTCACAATATACTCAGATGAAACCTGTTCTACCTGCCCTAATTTCGCCAACGCTTGATAAAAAATTGCTGCAACTTCAGCACGAGTAGCAGGTTGATTTGGATTCAAATTTTTCACATCTGGATGGCTCACTACTAATCCAGCAGCAGTTGCGGCAGCTACTTTTTCTTTAGCCCAATCAGGTATTTTTTCTGTGTCTTTGTAAATACTTAAAACCTCATCGGGATTAGATGGAATTTTCAGATTTAAGCCACTAGCTAAAGAAATTAATACCTGTAATCGTGATACTTCTTGTTCTGGGCGAAAAACATTCCCTGGATACCCACTTAAAAAACCAGATTTAGTAGCTGTTTGAATTTCGGTTTGAGCTGATGAATCTGCTTTTACATCTTCATAATTAATAGACTTTCTAGTTGATTTTTCCTCAAATACTTTAGGAATTTGAGTGGCAAATTCAGCTCGCGTTACAGGTTTATCTGGCTCGAATTTATCATTATCAACCTGAGTAATAATATCCCGTTCTGCCAAAGGTTGAATAAAATTACTTGCCCAAAAACTATTAGGAACATCAGAAAATTTAACCCTGCCAGTAGGAGATGTGTCAGGAGATGGTACTGCTGTTGGAGGCGGAGAAGTTTCCGTTGCTTTGGGTGACTCTGGAGTTTCTACTTTTGGAGGCGGAGAAGTTTCCGTTGCTTTGGGTGACTCTGGAGTTTCTACCTTTGGAGGCAGAGAAGTTTCCGTTGCTTGGGGTGACTCTGTTGTTGGACTAGGAATAGGAGGTGCCACAGGTAGAGTCTCAGTTGCTATGGGAGAATCTGTAACTTCCGGTGATGTAGGAAGTGGAGATTCAGATAACATCTTGCCAATGCCCAATGCTGCCAAATTCTTGGCAACTTGTGGGGTAGGATTAGTTGTTTTTAGCGGTTTGGCTAATTTGGGTGTTGTCTCAGTCTTTGTCTTGACTTCATCTAAACCCTGAATATTTGGCTCTAACTCCTCAACAGTATTAGTAATAGGGGTCAAAGTAGCTAGACTTGTTCCTAATTCTTCAGAAGTTAGAGATGCTTGATCGATATTTGATGCTGACTCACCAGTAGGAGTCTTAAGTTGAGGTGTGCCTAAGCTAAAGATTGACTCCTGAGAAGCAATATCGGGACTATCAACAGTTTCAGATAGAGGTGTAGAAAGCATGGGTTTAGAAAGTAGATTAAACCCATTATTTTCTCTAGTTGTTGCCCAGAAAAATATGCTGCCAAGAGTCGCTAAGGCTACAAATATTGCAATCCACTCATCACGTTCCACTGGCCTTGGCCGTGACGGTGGTTTTGTCGGTGTATTTGTCATGGCTATTCTATTTATATTAGCGATAGCTCTAGATTAGACTAATATTGGAGATAAAAAAAAGATGAATTGGGGTGGGACTGGTTCATCTGATCAAATGTTGATATTATTAAGCCCGAAAAACGAACCTGCCTATATTAAATGTTGATATTATTAAGAAGGAGAACCTGCTCCTACTATTGCAAAATTTTATAGCAATCGCTATTACTGGCGCGGACATTCTCAAATATAGTTACAGCAAGAATTAAACTTCTAACTTCTGACTTCTAACTTCTGACTTCTGCTCATGACTACTAAACCATTAATTATTGCTCACCGGGGTGCATCTGGCTTGGTGAAGTTTGAAAATACTATTGCATCTTTTGCCAAAGCTATTGAGTTAGGTGTTTCAATGCTAGAGTTTGATGTTAGAAAAACTCTGGATAATTTATTTGTTGCTTTTCACAATGAATCAATTGATGGGATCAAAATTAGCGATTTGACTTATGAACAACTTTTAGATATTTCACGCCAAAAAGGTTTTGAAGTTCCATTAGTAGAAGATGTGTTGAAGTTATGCCGGGGAAAAATAAAACTTGATATTGAATTGAAAGAAGCGGGATATGAATTGGAGATAGTTAATTTAGTCAAAAAATATTTAGATTATCAAGATTACGTAATTAAATCTTTTCTTGATGCTGCGATTATTGCAGTTAAAAAAGCAGATAATCAAATTACAACTGGGCTGTTATTAGGACTTGGTAATCCCCAAAATTTAATCCCTACTCGATTATCAGAAATTTTTCCAGAATTTCGTTTATTTACAACTCAAGCTGATTTTGTTTCTCCTAATTATCAATTAATAAAATTCGGTTTTGCGTGGCGGATGAAACTGATAAAAAAGAACATCTATGTTTGGACAGTTAATGATGAAAAATTAATGGTTGAAATTGTGAATAAAGGAGCCTTTGCATTAATTACAGATAGACCAGATTTAGCTTTGAAGTTATTTTATAGTAATAGAAGTAAGGAGTCAGGAGCCAGGAGTCAGGAGTCAGGAGGGAAGAGAATTTAGAAAGATTTGCACTTTAGCGCTCAGATGAACCATTTTTTTATACCGAATTAAGCAGATTTTATATCATCAGGACTTACGCAACATAAGAAAATATACACCACCTGTAGGGATTAACGGCCGTTAACCCCCAATACGGTTCAGTTAAGGATTTTTTTTGCAGTTATTTAATCTGAAAAGCTTATCTAATGGTTCCATACCATAGGAGTTTTCGTCTTATCTGAACTGTATTGCGTTAACCCCTACTAGATATGGTGGTACTGCGTAAGTTCTGATGATTAGTTATTTTAAGTCATTGCGAGTGGAACGAAGCAATCTCAGGAGTGGCGCTAGATTATTTCCCATCCTCACAATGACGACTTTTCAGCCTGATTCTATATAGCATTTCTCAGTAAGCATAATTAGCTGTGTCAGTCCAGTAGCTCTAATTAAAGTTAAAAAATTTTAGGGACGGGTTCAACCTAAACACCATCTAGTTCTCAAAACCCGCCCTCTAATGTTGCTCACCTACTTAATATTGGAAAAACAACAAAAAGAACCACTCATAACTAAGAGGCTCTTGTGAAGATAACTTTATTTTAAATAAAATCCTGATAATCTTTGAAGTGGTGGGGAATTATCAGGACTTTATTTTGAAAAATTTGTTTGACTTAAGCCTTTTTGGTTAATTTCTTTTTGGATAAAATACCTGCTCCAGCAAATAAACCTAAACCAAGTATCGCAGAAGGTTCAGGTACTTTCTCAGATTTAACATCACCAGTAAACTCTTCATATTCATATGTCACTCTAACACCTGCTCCAGCTTGTGTAGAAATGATAGAAGCAATATTAGCTGCACCTGTTACATTTGAATTAGTATTAGCAGAGAATAAAAAATTTACATCACCATCACCAGTGAAGAAGTCTAATATACCTTGGTCATCATAAAAGTTCTCTCCACTTAGTGTAGCTGTTAGTCCACTAAAGGCTTGACCAGAAGTACCTCCAAAGTCTACACTACCATCAAAAGCAGTTGCATCAAATGAATCTGATGCACTCACTGTTTCTTCAAACAAAGGGTTATTGAGACTATCAGTAGGCTCAAGTAACTTTAACAGACCAGAAAGACTAAAAGTTAAAGTTTGAGCTTGTGCATCCAGACTCTCTACTGAAGCATTACCAACAATTTGTCCATCAAAGCCGACTGTGACACCTAGAAGATCAAAACGACCATCCTGATCGTCGAATTTTTCGATTGATAAGAGAGCATCTGTAATATCTGTTGGTGCTAGCTCAAAAGTATCTGTAAACGTTACGCTCTGAGCATTAGCAACACCAGCATTAGCCATTACGCCAGTGAATGCAACTGTAGCAGTTAAACCAGCAAAGAATTTAGAGTTAACAATGTTATTAATCATGGTTTTAGTTTGTGTTCGTGTAATTAGTTACTTTGATTTTTGAACTAGGCCATATTTCACTAACACCCACTGTTATGTTGTAGATGAACCGCCTGCGTCCTTGTATCTATTTTTATAAATTTTTAAAGTTTTATACTGTGACGAAAATCATAATAATAAATGAGATTAATTACTGCTTTTTGAGTTAAATAATGAATTGACTATACGTAGATATTCTAAAAGCTTTACTATAAAAGGCTTTTGGATAAATAATATTTAACTCTAACACTGTATAGGAACAGCTAAAAAATAGTATCACTCGTGTAAGCACTTGTGCTTATATGTAATTTATTTTACTAATTATATTAGTGATATTCGGTAGGCGAAAAAATCTCATGCCAGTTTAAGTACGCAATATAAAGTAGTAATATTTTTTACTTTATACGCAAAAATAGGCGATCGCATCATAAATTAGACATCTGTGGAAAAAGAACGTAGTGGAATGACACGACTAAAAATGTAGGTTGGGTAGAACGATAGTGAAACCCAACACAGACAAAAGACAACAGACAAGAGTGGGTTTTTTCAATTGCACAGTTTTAGCTGTGTCATGCCACGACTGGACTGTTTCACCTAAAATAGTGCATTAGGGAGTAGGATAGGGACGTTGCATGCAACGTCCGTACGGAAGTAGGGGAGAAAGATTGTTGTTGGGTTTCGTCCCTCAACCCAACCTACATCTATTGCAAAATTTAAGATGAAACAGTCTACTACAATAGTAATTTTGTGCATTAATATCATTGGGGGCGGGTTCATTTAATTTAATGTTGAGCAAGATGAATTTAATGCGGAACCCGCCACTACTATTGCAAAATTCTTTAGTTAAGCAGGAAAATAATTAATGCCTTGGCTTTTTTTCGCTACTTCAGTAGCTTTTATTCAATCGATGAAAGATGTTTATAACAAGACACAACTAAAAAATTTTGACGAGTATATTATTGGATGTAGTCTGACATTTTTTACCTCTTTATTTCTGAGTCCCCTATTATTTTTAATTGACATTCCTCAGTTAGGAAATAATTTTTGGTTGGCTCTATTAGTCAGTGGTTCTTTGAACGCGATCGCCTACATCCTTTATCTCAGAGCTATTAAAATTTCTGACTTATCAATTATTGCTCCTGTCACCACTTTTAGTCCCTTATTTTTGTTAGTAACTTCCCCATTAATTGTGGGAGAATTTCCTCAACCACTGGGTATGACTGGCGTCTTATTAATTGTAGTAGGTTCCTATCTATTAAATCTTAAAGAGAAACAGAAAGGATATTTAGCTCCTTTTAGAGCAATAACTACTGATAAAGGTTCGCGACTAGCTCTGTTAGTAGCTTTTATTTGGAGTATTAGCGCTAATTTTGATAAAGTAGGCGTGCAAAATTCTTCACCTATTTTTTGGGGAATTTCCGTATTTTTCACAATATCAATTTTCTTATTACCAATTGTTTTATATAAATCCCATCAGAATCTATACAAATTAAAAACTGGTGGCTGGAAATTAGGGGTCTATGGTATGATTAATTCCGTAGCAATGGGATGTCAAATGATAGCTATAAATTTAACTTTTGTTGCTTATGTAATTTCGGTCAAAAGAACCAGTGCATTATTTAGCGTTCTTTTGGCAAAAATAATTCTCAAAGAAAAAGGCATTAAAGAACGATTATTAGGTGCAGTAATTATGGTATCAGGAGTATTTTTCATTACTATTTCCCAACAACTCTAATAAAAAAAAATGACCGAAAATTTATGGTATTCAGCCTCCTATTTTAAGGGGATAAAAAAAGAATATTCCGTATTTCAAGCCTTCTGCTTATTACAGGAGTTACTGATAACTGATAACTGAAATGACATTTGACTTACAAACAAGATTACAAAATCATCTAAAAGAAATAGTGCGCGATCGCGACCCATATCTAGCATCAACAGGACATTTTTATGTCAGAAAATATATTTATCAGCAATTATCACAGTTTGGAAATGTAGAAATTGATAAATTTCAGGTGAGAGGCAAAACCCATGAAAATTTAATCTTAAATTTACCCTCTTTGAACAACAATAAAAAACTAGAGTTACCATCAATATTAATTGGCGCTCATTATGACACAGTACTAGGTACACCAGGAGCAGATGATAATGCTACTGGTGTAGCAGTTTTACTAGAATTAGCTAGAGAATTCTCTTTTCAACCCTTGAAATATCCTGTTAGTTTAATTGCTTTTGATATGGAAGAATATGGATTATTAGGAAGTCATCATTATGCGGAAAAACTTAAACAAAAACAACAGCAACTTAGACTAATGATATCTTTGGAAATGCTTGGTTATTGTGACTCTACTCCCAATTCCCAAAGTTATCCTCCTGGATTAAAATATTTTTATCCAAACCAGGGTAATTTCATTGCATTAATCGGTAATTTATTTACAGTTATTGATATGTTCCAAATAAGTAGAAAGATAAATAAAATAGGAACTAATTGTCAGTGGTTGCCAGTGCCAAATCGAGGCTTAATTGTTCCCGATACTCGTCGCAGTGACCATGCACCATTTTGGGATAGAGGATATAAGGCTATAATGATTACCGATACTGCAAATATGCGAAATCCTAATTATCATCAAAAAAGTGATACTATTGACACTTTAGATTTAGATTTTCTCACAGGAGTTTGTCAAGGATTAATGACAGCTATGAGAAGTATGTTGTAAATCATAAAGTAGGAAGAATTTAAAAATTATAAATTATAGTTATGTACAGAAAATCTCAGTTGCAAAAGATATTATGAGGATTAATTAAAGTAACGATGTGGAAGGAAGCAATCCCAAGGTCTTAGAGATTGCTTCCCTTTAGTCTTTAAACTGATTTTATATCATTTGCCATCAAAAAAGTTTTTGTTTGTAGGAGCGCTTTAGCACTCCTAGATATATTTTGGGCGTAGTTAGCGCAACAACGAATCTAATTATAGGCGTTGCATATTTGCGGGATAAATTAGTGTCGGGAGCGTCGGGAGTGTCGGGAGTGTGGGGGGCGTTAGGTCTTTTGCGTCCTGCAATTATAGCTTTAGAGAAAGAGGAAGTAAAAGATGGAATTTACCTTTTGTGCAAAGATTCATCCCTTGGTTCAGCAACGCCTAATTATAAGTATTTTACCGAATAATTAAGGTAAAAAGCCTCTCCTTTAAAGGAGAAACAAGCGGTCGTTAGCGGAGCTTTCCGTAGGATGGGATGGCGAAGTCTCCCGCTCTTTCAGAGCCGCTGCGCTTTTCATGTCGGCTCTTAGCCGAAACGCCATATCCAATCGACCAAGAGAGCGGTCGTTAGTGGAGCATGGAGTAGGATGGGATGGCGAGGTCTCCTCGTCATATCTAATCTCCCCTTGATCAGAAAAAATTTTCACGCTCCGCGTCAATCCAATCCGTTTTAGGGAGAGGTAATTATCCATTATCAATTAATGAACGATAGGGTAGCTCCCCCGGAGGAGGCAGCACATGATATTAATTATAGTTAATCAACTGCAGTTCAGAGCAAATTTAATACCTTGGTTCCAAGAATTGTCTGTTGAAAGATTTGTTAGAGGTATCTTCAGGTAACCAACGACATTCTAATTTTCCTGCTTCTATTTGAGGTACTTTAATCGCAAACCCATTACCATCGCTTACCATAGAAAATCCAAAACCAACAGAGGTTCCTAGTAAAACTAGAGCAACTGTTCTAAACATTTATATATTCTCCAATAATATAAGTTTAATTACTCCCTATTTAAACTTACAAAGCCAAAATCCAAATTCCGCTTAGTTCCATAAATATTATTGGTAACTCGATCTTGAATAATTAATGCTTTGCTGATAGATATCTACAGTGGAACTGTAGATATTTCTTAATTTTCTTAATTACAGGGGTGTTGAAGTTAATCATCTCTAAAATACCTTAACTCCCTCGATCAAACTGATAGAACAGGTCACAAAAATTTGTAGAGGCAATTCATAAATTGCCCCTACTCCTTCAATGATTATTTTTTGATTAAATCAACCTCCACTAATTTTAGCTTTGTAACCCAATTTAGTTAAAACCTCCAGTAACTTTTCTTTATGTTCCCCCTGAATTTCAATTTCATTATCCTTAAGAGTTCCACCTGCGCCACATTGATTTTTAAGTTGTTTGAGTAAAGCTGTTAAAGTTTCTGAGTTTGACTGAAACCCACTAATAATAGTAACTGTTTTTCCTTTACGACCTTTGCGGGATGCTTGTACTCTTAAATTTTGTTGATTTGGCGGTAAGTTTGGTAATGCTCTTTCTGTTGCTGGAGAAGTAGCATTATTACCAAATTCTGAATAAACTATGCGATCGCCTTTGGCATTTTTATTATCAGAGGAATTACGTTTGGAGTTAGGCATAATTTTAAAGCCATATAATCGAATTTTTAGTTAGTATAACATTAAAGGTTGTTATGGTACATGGGGATGAATAACTCCGCTTCATGGGAGCAAGATGCTCCCACTATTCCCTTGACCAGAATAATTATATTAGGAATTACAGAGAAACTGGGTTATGATAATAATTTAACTTCTGACTTCAGCTATACCTAACAATAATAAACCTGGCATCGCTTTTTTAATCCAGTCTGTAATTAAGATTTGTTCGCGATCGCATGACTCAACTACTTCACCATCAAGACTTACGCAAAGACACTATATATAGGGCATGGTAAATAGAGCGATATAGCTACCGCTAGGCTCCGCCAACGCTATATTTTTTTTTAGTGATCGCCAAGCTTTGCTGATTATAAACAATTCATAAAAACTTAAACAGCAGTCATTTTAATTGTAGGATATTTAAGTTCAGATACTAGATATTTAGACAATAATTGATGTTTTAGATGATAAATAGTTATTCCTAAAATCGCTATATTTGCCATACACTATATATAGTGTATTTGCGTAAGTCCTGAAAATAAAACCTTAAAAAATTGATTATGCTTAATAAATTTTCCAGGTACAAGCCAGAAAATTCTGATCTTATTTAATTTATGTTCCTAAGTATTATATCATGCATGATAAATGTTTGCGATTAATCTCTAGTAATCAGGACTTACGCAGAGACTCTACTTATGGCAAGGGCGTTAGGGGAGCTTTGCGTTAGCAAATACCATTCGCCCCTACAAGATGGTGGTTGAAAAGTCAATTTGCGTAAGTCCCGATCCTGTTATAGTATCGGCATCTCGGACTTTACTAATTCTCCATTGAGTCTATTACTTCTAAGTTTTCCTCTGAGCGCAAAAAACTACTTAATTGATTTTTATCTGGGTCGTAAATATATTTCTACGTCGTCTTCACTCCTCCTTCACTTGAGATCACCAGGTAGATACCTAACAAAATAACAACAAAACCCAACAAATTAAGCATACTTAAGGTTTCTGAGAATATCGCCCAAGCCAATATAGCGGTCAGAGTTGGATTAAGAAGCAGAATAGTAGACACTAATCCTGAAGATAACCATTTGAGGCTATAGGCTGTTAAAATCATATTGAGAACTCCCCCCAGACCGATAAAAATTGCGCTTAACCAACTGTTCCCAGAATAGGGAAAAAGTTGATCGCCAGTCACAAGAATAATGGGTAAAATGAAAAGAGTACTCAGTGCCGAACACCAAAAAACAATGGTAGTTGCACTAAAGTGAGTCCTCAGTTTTTCCTGAACCAGTAAAGATACAGCCCAAAAAATGGCAGAGAGTATAGCTAGTCCATCCCCTTCTAGTTTGCTAGGAGCAATTGAGATATCATCAAGTCCAATACCTACTGCTCCTGCGAGCGCTATTCCTACTCCAATGACAAAGGAGCGATCGAACTTTTGACCAAGAAATATTGCTCCTCCCAAGACCGCAAATAAAGGAGTAATACTATGGAGTAGCTCTGAGTTAGCAACGCTAGTTTTAACTAAAGACCAACTCCACAGCACTCCTATAGCTGTAGTAAATAACCCTATAGCTAGCAAGAATACCAAGTTTTTAGGAGTATAAGGAGATTGTTCAATGGGTTTTGAGTTAACAGACTCTCTGGACTTTAGGGTTAAGAGTCCATTCCATAGCAAAAGGAATACGGTTCCTATCCAAGAAAAATTAAATACCGTGGCATTAGGACTGATTTCGCTTTCGCTGACTCGGATGAAGATTGGCATGAAAGCAAGGATGATGAGGGCACCTATGATGGCCACTATTGCCCTTGTGGTTCTGCTCTTTTCCTCTGAAGCTAATTCTAATTGTTTTGTCATTGTTATGGTAAGTTGTCAGTAGTCAGTTGTGTTTGCTAATTTCTTACAGCAGTTTTCATTTCAGTAGACCACAGTAGGGACGTTCCATGGAACGTCCCTACTGGGTTTTGATTGTGACGATGTGGTTCATCAATCTGAAAAGCGCTGTAAATATATTACTATACTGAAGCAGCATTATGGAGAAAAGAGTGAACAAGTTTCCTTTATCATCAGGCCAGAAAGCCCTGTGGTTATTCTACAAATTGGCTCCGGAAAGTTGGGCTGACAACATTAGCTTTAAGTTCAGCAGGGAACTGAGCGGAAAATTGCTAAAACTGGCACAAGAGTCGCAAGTCAGCCTTTACACTCTGCTATTGGCAGCATTCAAAGTTCTGCTTTATCGCTACACGGGGCAAGAGGATATTTTAGTAATATCTCCTTTCTTGGAAAAGAAGCAACGAGAATTGACTAACTTAGTGGTTTTACGAAGCAATGTTTCCGGTAATCCTACATTTGCTGAATTTTTAGCACAAGTGGGGCAAAAAGTGGCGGGAGCGATCGCTCATCAAGATTATCCCTTTGAATTGTTGGTAGAGAAATTGCAGCCACAAAGGGATGGGAGTCGAGCGCCCATATCTAATGTGGTTTTTGCAGTCGAAGATCCTCGGTTAAACTCTGGTAAAATGGAATGTCGTAATCTCAAGTGGGAAGAACTGACTGATGAAGATTGGGATATTATCCAGCAAGAAGGTCAGTTTGATTTGACTTTAGAAATGAAATTGACTGGGGATAGTATTGGCGGAGCATTTAAGTACAATCAAGATTTATTTGAGTCGGAGACGATATCCCGGATTGCCGGACATTTCC
The DNA here is from genome assembly GCF_050015995.1 of Dapis brunnea BLCC-M229. NCBI lineage: Bacteria > Bacillati > Cyanobacteriota > Cyanophyceae > Oscillatoriales > Microcoleaceae > Dapis > Dapis brunnea. Next base: position 45,922 of record NZ_JBNHEP010000183.1, read on the forward strand.
AGGTGTTGTTAGAAGCAATTGCCAGCAACCCACAATTAATAGTTAACCAATTACCGCTGCTGACAAAATTGGAGGAGCATCAGTTATTGGTGGAATGGAACAATACCGCAACAGAGTATCTATCGGATCAGTGCATTCATCAATTATTTGAACAGCAGGTAGAACAGACTCCCGATGCAGTTGCTGTTGTATTTGAGTCAGAAAAACTGACATATCAGGAATTGAACGATCGCGCGAACAACTTAGCCTATTACCTCCGCTCGTCAGGAGTAGGAGCAGATGTGCTAGTGGGACTTTGTATGGAGCGCTCCCTGAATATGGTCGTGGCAATTCTGGCTATACTTAAAGCGGGTGGTGCTTATGTTCCTTTAGATCCAGCCTATCCTCTAGAGCGTTTAGCTTTTATGCTTTCGGATTCTCAAGCAGAGATATTAGTATCTCAAAGCCAATTAATTCCTCAATTAGCAGATTATCAAGGACGGGTTATCAGTATAGATACAGATTGGGAGGTAATTTTCAGCCAAAGCTCGCACCATCTTTTGAACAGCGTTAGACCAGAAAATTTGGCTTATGTGATCTACACTTCCGGTTCCACAGGAAGACCAAAAGGGGTAGGGATGACACACGGAGCGTTAGTAAATCTTATCTGTTGGCAGCTAGAACATACCAGCATCTCGAAAAAGGCGAAAACTCTGCAATTTTCTCCCTTGAGTTTTGATGTTTCCTTTCAGGAAATATTTACTACTTGGTGTGGGGGCGGAACTCTAATTTTAATCTCAGAGGAAGTGCGACGAGAACCGGTAGCTTTGCTGCAATTGCTGGCAACCCAGGAAGTAGAAAGGCTATTTCTTCCTTTTATTGCCTTACAACAACTAACCGAAGTTGCTGAAAGTTTTAATTTGCTACCTGGGAGTTTGTCAGAGGTGATTACAGCAGGGGAACAGTTGCAAGTGACAAGGGCGATCGCTAACTTCTTCACTAAACTACCTAATTGTACACTACACAATCAATACGGACCCACGGAAACCCATGTAGTAACGGCCTTGACTTTGCCAAGTTCTCCCCAATGCTGGCCAACTTTGCCTGCTATCGGTCGTCCAATTGCTAATACGCAAATTTATTTGCTGGATAAGTTTCTACAACCAGTTCCCATCGGTGTAGCTGGAGAATTGTATGTTGGTGGGGTGTGTTTAGCGCGGGGCTATATTAATCGACCGGAAATAACTAATGCTAGATTTATTAGCAACCCCTTTAACCCAGAAATTTCCTCTCGTTTATACAAAACCGGCGACTTAGGACGTTATCTTCCAGATGGCAATATCGAATTTCTCGGTCGCATTGACAACCAGGTGAAAATTCGAGGCTTCCGCATTGAACTGGCAGAAATAGAAGCAGTATTAACTCAACATCCTTTAGTTCCAGAAGTAGCAGTCATAGCTAGAGAAGATGTCCCTGGTGACAAACGTCTGGTAGCTTATATAGTTACCAAGACAGAGCTACCCACAGTCCAGGAGTTACTCAAATTCTTGCAAGGAAAGCTACCAGAGTACATGGTGCCTTCTGCCTTTGTTAGATTAGCAGCAATACCCCTGACACCAAGCGGGAAAGTCGATCGCCGTTCTTTGCCAGCGCCAGATGTTTCTGCTTTGGTAAATAGCAACACTTTTGTAGCACCGGGAACACCTACAGAAGAACTGCTAGCCACGATATGGAATGAAGTTCTAGGATTAGAACAAGTCGGTATCCATGACAACTTCTTGGCATTGGGGGGACACTCCCTGAAAGCAGCTCAGGTAATTTCTCGCATCCGAGGAGTATTCGGTGTAGAAATACCAGTACGGGATGTATTTGAATTTCCCACCATAGCAGAACTCGCAAAACTAATAGAAAGGCAAGAGGGATCGGAATTAAAAGCATCTGCTATTGTCCGGGTGTCAAGGGAAGCCACATTACCGTTATCCTTTGCTCAAGAAAGACTGTGGTTCCTCGATCAACTGGAAGGTAAAAGCGCTACTTACAATATACCAACAGTATTGCGCCTGGATGGAAAGCTGGCGGTAATAGCTCTAGAGCAAGCAATAACAGAAATAGTACGTCGTCACGAAGTCTTGCGGACAACGTTTAAGATTCAGAATGGTACTGCAGTTCAAATGATTGCTCCTGTAGCTAAAATCGCCCTTCCAGTTATAGAATTACAGCATTTATCAAAACTCAAACAAGCAGAGGAAGTTCAGCAGTTAGCCACACAAGAAGCGCAACAACCCTTTGACTTATCGCAAGACTCATTGTTGCGAGTCATGCTGCTGAGACTGTCTCCAGAATCTCATGTACTTTTGCTCGCGATGCACCATATTGTATCGGATGGATGGTCAATAGGAATATTCTACCAGGAGTTACAAACTTTATATCAAGCATTTGTGCAAAGGGAATCCTCACCTTTACCAGAATTAGCAATTCAATATGCTGACTTTACCTTATGGCAGCGTCAGTGGTTAAGCGGGGAAGTCCTCTCAAGTAAACTTAATTACTGGAAGCAACAGTTGGCTGGGGTGCCACCTCTATTAGAATTGCCAACAGACCGACCGCGATCGCCAGTGCAAACATTCCGAGGGAGTCGAGAGTTCTTTCAGATAGATGTAGAACTTACTCAGAAGCTAAAGCAGTTAAGTCAAACAGCAGGGGTGACTCTATTTATGACTCTGTTAGCAGCATTTGCTACTTTACTCTATCGCTATAGCGGGCAATCCGATATTGTCGTCGGTTCTCCCATTGCCAATCGCAACCGCTCGGAAATAGAACCACTAATTGGATTTTTTGTCAATACCCTAGCGCTACGGATCGGGTTGGAAAACAATCCCAGTTTTGCTTCATTATTGCATCAAGTCAGGAAAGTCTGCTTGGATGCTTACGGACATCAAGACTTGCCTTTTGAGAAAGTAGTGGAAGCTCTGCAACTAGAACGTAATCTCAGTCATAGTCCTTTATTCCAGGTAATGTTTGTGCTGCAAAATGCTCAGAATGTTACGCTAGAATTGCCGGGTATGAGTTGTCAGATATTAGAAGTAGAAAGTGGAGTGGCAAAATTCGATCTCACCTTGGAAATGGAGGAGACATCTACCGGAATCAAAGGAGAGTTGGAATACAATAGCGATTTATTTGATGGGGCAAGGATTCGCCGGATGATCGGGCATTTCCAGGTGTTGTTGGCAGCAATTGTAAATAACCCACAATTGGGAATTGACGAATTACCGTTATTGACTGCTCAGGAATGGCATCAGTTATTAGTAAAATGGAACGATACCAGAGTAGACTATTCCCTGGATCGGTGCATTCATCAGTTATTTGAAGAGCAGGTAGAACAGACTCCAGATGCAGTAGCGGTGGTGTTTGAATCTGAGAAATTGACCTATCGGCAGTTAAATAATCGAGCTAATCAATTAGCACATTATTTGCAATCTCTAGGGGTGGCACCGGAAGTATTGGTGGGTATTTGTGTAGAACGCTCTATTGAAATGGTAGTGGGATTGTTGGGAATTATCAAAGCAGGTGGAGCTTATGTAGCGCTAGATCCAACTTATCCTCAAGAGCGCATTGCCTATATGCTTGCGGATTCGTCATTGTCAGTCTTATTAACGCAGTCAAAGTTAGTTGATTCCCTAACTTTAAGTGATGCAAAAGTGATATGTCTGGATACCGATTGGAGGCAAATTAGCAGTTTCAATCAGGAGAATCTTCTTAACCTAGTAAAACCTGATAATCTAGTTTATGTAAATTACACTTCTGGTTCAACTGGTAAACCAAAGGGAGTAGCGATCGCGCATAAATCTTTGAGCAACTTTGTCCAAGCGATTCAGGTTGAGTACGAGATCGAAAATAGCGATCGCCTCCTGCAATTTGCTTCAATTAGCTTTGATGTAGCTGCTGAAGAAATTTACTCATGTCTCACTGCTGGTGCAACTCTAGTCCTCCGAACCGATGAGATGTTAAGTTCTGTCTCTAGATTCGTGCAAAAATCTCAGGAATGGGGCATAACCGTTTGGGATTTGCCGACAGCTTATTGGCAGGAAATAACTAGCCAACTAGAAACCGCTGCTTTACACCTACCCCAGTTACTGCGCTTGGTGATTATTGGGGGAGAACAAGTGCTTCCGCAAGCTGTGAAAACCTGGCACAAGCAAGTTGGCGACTATCCGAAACTAATTAATTCTTACGGACCAACAGAAGCCACAATTGGGGCAACAATATGCCAACTAACGGCAGCGATCGCTCTCCAGAAAGAAGTTCCAATAGGACGTGCTATTGCTAATGTTCAAACCTATATCCTAGACAAAAATCTCCAACCCGTTCCCATTGGTGTACCAGGAGAATTGCATATTGGTGGTATTTGTTTAGCTCTAGGCTATCTAAACCGCCCTGACTTAACCTACCAAAAGTTTATCCCTAATCCTTTTACCCAGGAAAAAGGAGTACGAATCTACAAAACTGGAGACTTAGTTCAATATCTGCCAGACGGTAATATCGAATTTCTTGGTCGCATTGACAACCAGGTCAAAATTCGGGGCTTCCGAATAGAGTTGGGAGAAATTGAAGCAGTATTAACCCAACATCCGCTATTAACAGAAGCAGTAGTCATTGCCAGAGAAGATATACCTGGTGAAAAACGCCTGGTAGCTTATATAGTAGCTAACACCAAACCACCCACAGTTCCAGAGTTACGGGATTTTATGAAAACCAAACTACCGGAATACATGGTGCCAGCAGCTTTTGTCAGATTAGAAGCAATACCCCTAACACCCAATGGAAAAGTCTCTCGCCATAACTTGCCAGCACCCGATCCTTCCAGTCTCCCAACTAAAATAGATTTTATTGCTCCTCGTGACGCATTTGAACTGCAACTGACGCAAATTTGGTCGGAAATTCTCAATGTTGCTCCCATCGGAGTGAGGGATAATTTCTTCGACTTAGGAGGTCATTCCCTGTTAGCGGTGCGCTTGATGGCAACGATAGAGCAAAAATTTAGCAAACATCTATCTTTAGCAGCATTATTCCAAAGTCCGACAGTTGAAAAGTTAGCCATGCTTATGCACCAAGAAACTACTGACCAATCTTGGTCTCCCTTAGTTGCCATTCAACCAGACGGTGAGGGTTTGCCTTTCTTCTGGATGCCCGGTTCAGGCGGAAATGTCGTGTATTTCCACCAATTGGCGCGTCATCTAAGAGGCGATTCTCCTGGGGAGACGCTCCGCGAACATCCTTTTTACGCTTTGCAACCTCCTAGTTTAGATGGAGTATCGATTCCTTTCGAGCGCGTTGAAGACATCGCCAGTTACTACATTGAGGCGATACAGACAATTCAGTTACACAGCCCTTACCTACTGGGAGGTCACTCTTTTGGGGCTGACGTTGCCTTCGAGATGGCACAACAGTTACAAGAGCGATCGGAAAAAGTCGCCCTACTTGCGCTGTTAGACCATCCCGCACGGTTTGCTAACAGTACCCCAAAGCAGCTAGATTGGAATGACACTCAATGGTTGACTGTTATTGCGTCGATTATAGAATCATTATCTGGTCAAAGTCTGTCAATTGACTCGGCAACTCTTGATTCTCTAGATTACGAAGGGCAATTATCTTACTTGAAATTGCGAATGGAAGCGGTCAATTTATTGCCCGACAACTCTGATCGTAAATTAGTACGCGGAATTATCCAGACTATCAAAGCTGATGAACTAGCTTTTCTCAGTTATGTTCCAAAGGTGGGCTATCAAGGACGGATTACCCTGTTGCGTACCAGTACCTTAAGCGAAGAACTGGCAATGTTTGGCGAGTTTCCCACTGATGAGACTTGGGGTTGGAGTCAGTTTTCTAGCTTACCCGTTGATGTTCATATCTTATCTGGTAATCATAGTACCATGTTGAGAGAACCTCATGTTCAAGTGTTAGCTGAAACTTTGAAATTATGTCTTGAACAGTTCAATTGATATCATTTCCGGTTGAACAGTTATATCATGTCCGGATAATCAGTAATAAAAAAGTTTTTGTTTGTAGTAGGGCTTTAGCCCTAATTATAGATAGGGCTGAAGCCTTACTACGAACTTTAATTTTTCTTTAATTTGTATGATATTTAGATAATTTGAGATGTTTGATATTATTGATAACGATCGCTGATTCATAAAAATAGTGGGAGGAAATAATTACTTTAGATTTAATTTCCTCCCTATTTGCTATGTTAATTCATCTGGGTTAATACCCATTTCCTGTAGCTTTGCAGCTAAAATTTGTAGCTGTTCGTCTTTCTGTTGTAACTGTTCGTCTTTCTGTTGTAACTGTTCATCTTTCTGTTGTAACTGCTCCTTGATTTGTTCAAAACTTTGAAAAATCTGCCCATTAGAATGATAAAGTTGTAATTCTTCCCCAGACATATCAAAGCGAATACCTAATCTCGGACTTTCCCAATTATCCATTGATTCTATCACTTCTAAATTTTCCTCTGAGCGCAATAAACCACTTAATTCATTTTTATCTGGGTCATAAATATAGTATTCTTCTACCCCGTAGCGGTTATAAAATAACAACTTTTTACTCATCTCTTTTTGAGTATTGCTAGGAGATAAGATTTCAAATACTACCTGGGGCGCAATATTATTTTCTTCCCATTGTTTATAGGAACCTCGATCGCCTTTCGGCACTCCAAAAATTACCATCACATCAGGAGCTTGGGTAATTTTCGGACTTCCTTCTACCGGATACCAAAGTAAATCTCCTGCCACAAACACCATTTCATCATTGGCAAATAACCAGCTTAAATTACCATGGATAACTGTTATCCAACGAAATTGTTTGGTGTTATCTGCCATAGGTTTACCATCACTTTCTGGATAAATAATAGTTGATTTTTTTGGAGATTCTAGCTCAGATTCTAGTTGAGAAACCATCTTGCCTCCCATAATATTTTGTACTTTTAATTATAGCATTTCAAACTTGATTTTTACCTAACAATAATGAACCTGGCATCGCTTTTTTAATCCAGTCTGTAATTAATATTTGTTCGCGATCGCATGATTCAACTATCTCACCATTTAAGTTCCGAAATACTATTTCTGCAGGAATTTCAATTTCTTCTCCAGTAGGTATAATAATTTTCTCTATTTGAGTAACGGCAAAAGGTCGCAAACTTTGAAACACAACATAATTTCCACTTTCTCCAGCTAAAACCTCAGCTAAACCAATTTCTTGTCGATATTGAACTAACTTGTGCTTAGACTTCATCCGCGAAAATATAGAAGTAGTGCGGTTAGCATTAAAAAAAGGCGATCGCGTCGGTCTAGCCCAGTTTTTCCGCAAAGAAACGGGGTCAGTTAAAATCTGAGAACAAATTTTGTCAACATCTACTGCCACATCACCATCTTTTCCCAAATGTCGCAAGTCTATACAAACTGTATGTAAATCAGCGTTTTGTAAACCCTCAAGTTTATCCAGAATAAATTGGTCTTTATCTAAAAACATAAATGTACCGTGCGCTGTTTCCAAAGTAGGGAAAGGTCGGTTATTGCTATCCTCTGATGACACAGTAGTTTGCAGGGGAAATTTTTCTTCTGAGTCAGAGTCTAACAAATGTCGAGACAGTAGGGAACGTGGGGAATAAAACAACAAAATTTGCCCCACTCCCAAAACTTCACAAGCAACGGGGAGAGTTTGACAATATTCAATCAATTTTTGTTTTGGCAGTTCGATAGATAATATCAAACGTTCCAAAGAGTCAGAAAAAATCTCACACCAACCCCGCAAAGCTTCTAAATTGTGATTACCTGTTTCTACAATCAACTGTAGTGCTATATTCGGATGATGAATTTTCAACCACCAAGCTGCTCCTGGATCAGCAACCCGTACTGCTAGAAATTTGCTCATATCCCACTGAGTCAGTTGTTGGCAAATTTGGTTCATAACTTCTTCTGGCATCAAAATATCCCACACCAATACCGGACGCAAACCATATTCTGTTGCGGTTGATGCTAATGACTGTGTTTGTTGTGGTGAGAGTTGCCCCTGTTTTGCAAGGAGGGTTGGTTGTAGCAAAACCTCTTGTAAATTAGGAGCGTTGACGGATCTTTTTAAGTCGTTGATGGATGAGACAAAAGTGTTAAATTGCATGGGAAAAAATTTCTCTTATATTATTATTTGTAATCAAATCAAAAACTATAGTAACTCAATTTTAACCAACAACCATGAGTGTAATTATTCCCGATTCAACCTTAACCTCCTGTGGCATGACACAAACCAAATTTAAACTAGAAATTGCGATTATGCTATTTTAAACTGATAAACTGACTTTAGGGCAAGCAAGAGCTTTGGCAGAAATCAACAAATCTAGGTTTGAACAACTGGTTAAAGAAGGCAATATTCGCCTATTGCTAGCCTGGCTAAAATCGATTAGTCCCGCATTTTTTTTAACATTTATTTAATTAGGATGAAAATATGGTTGATGAGAGAAAGCTTATTGCTATGGAAGAAGGTATGGAACTTTTTAATCGCTATGCCAATTCATTAAATGTGGTAATAATTAGTCAAATCAAAGGATTTCTAGATCGAGAAGTTTTGAGAAAATCCCTAGATTTAGTGCAAATTCGTCATCCTCGATTAAATTCTCATATTGTAGAGGTGCTAGATAATTTAATGTTTAAAACTGAAGGTACAAAGCAAATACCTTTAAAAGTTGTTTTGAATCCATCTCCAGAATATTGGCATACTCTTGTTATTAATGAATTAAGTACAAAAATTGATAGTGAAAAAGTTTTGCTTAGAGCTACTCTAATTAAAGCAAGTGAAAAAAGCACAAACAATTATTTAATCACTACAATTCATCATGCAATTGCAGATGCAATGTGTGGTATTTACTTACATTCAGAGATTATTAGTTTTTGTCATAAAATCGCATCAAATTATCAAATTACTCAAGTTAATCAGTTGGAAAGTTATCAATCTCTGGAAAAAATAATTGCTAATTACACTGTTGAAAATGAAGAATTACCCAAATTAAACAGACAAATTGATACACTTCCTTTTGAAAAATATGTACCTCATCAACAACGTCGCTGTGGATTAATTCAAAAACAGCTAAATACGGATATTACTGAACAGATAATTGAGCGCTCTAGACAAGAAAAATCAACAGTTCATGGAGCAATATGTTCGGCAATGATGTTAGCATTAGCTAAACAATTGAAAAAAGAAAACAAGGATTTTTATTTTAGTTGTCGTTCTTCTGTGGATATTAGAAGACGAGTATATCCACCTATTGGTGATGAAAATATTGCCATGTTGGTTTCTGCTTTAAATTCTTTTCATACTGTTAATAATAAAACATCATTCTGGGATTTAGCGAGACAGGTAAAATCACAAATTAAAGCTAGATTAAAAACACCAGAAATTTACAATGTAATTTTATCTTATCGTGAAGGAACAAAGTATATTTTAAATAATCCTGAGCGGAGTTATTTTTCTATATTTGTTACTAATATTGGTAAGGTAAAAATTTCATCAGACTATGGTCTATTTAAACTAGAAAAAATTAGTTATGCTGTATCTCTAAATGTTCTAGGAAGTGTTTTTTCTGTTGCTGTTTCAACCTTTGAAAATAAAATGATTTTGAACTTTATATACTCTCAACCAATTCTTAGTCAAGATACAGTAAATGCTTTAGTTAATTCAACTATATCTATATTATCTTGTGTAACTTATTAAATTATTGTTTTATGGCGATTCAGGTTTAACTCCTTTTTTTATGAAAGGAGTAAAAAAATGTCCTCTAACCAATATAACTCAAAAGCTACTAAGAATACAAAACAGCTAGAAGTTATAGCAGTTTTCATTAACAGAGAAAACAGAGATTTAAAGGCACTTATGCTGAGAACAGAAGACAGAATTTTTCTAGTCAACATGAGAGAAAATTGCTCTAATTATCCAACTGCTACCCAAGATGAAAAAATTGTATCCACTCAATATGATGGGGTAGGGAATGATTATAACTGCCAAGAGCAACTA
>NZ_JBNHEP010000184.1:0-3647 GCF_050015995.1 Dapis brunnea BLCC-M229
CCCTGTTCCCTGTTCCCTATCTCCTTTTTATATTTCCTTTACAAACAATCTCTGACCGCTGAATACTTACTGCTAAATTATTAAACTTATTAGAGATTGTTTCTCAATAAAATATCAACATAAAATAGGGAAAAGGGAACACTTAACTGGGAATTGGGAGGAAGAAATCAAGATAACTATTTGTCACAAATAAATCTAGGAATATATCTACTTAACACCTCTGGTATGTACCATATTTCAATCTCTTGAAGTATTACCTCTTTTTGATTTTAGTCACTACGCATCTCTCTTAATACTTAGAGTACAAACAGTTTATTAGATTAAAGGTTTTGTCACAGTACCAAATAAATTTATGGATTAAGTTTAGCAAAGAGCAGGCGATCGCTTTGATTATTTCTATGACCATCTCTTCTGGCAAAAAGAAGACCTTAGTTCAACAATTAATAATTAATAATTATCTCTCCTTGAAAAGAAGAGGATTGATGCGGTAGGGAAAATTTTTTCTTTTTTTTTGATCGATTGGATATGGCGTTTAGCGCTCCGCACAAGACGCGTTTCGGCTGTCGCCGACATGAAAAACGCTACGCGACATGAAAAGCAGAGCTGCTCGGAAGTACGCCATCCCATCTTACGGAATGCTCCGAAACGACCGCTCTCTTGGTCGATTGGATATGGCGAGGAAACCTCGCCATCCCATCCTAACGGAATGCTCCCCAAACGACCGCTTTTTTCCTTTAAAGGAGAGGTTTTAAACCTTAATTATTCGGTAAACTCATAGTAATTTCATAAAATCTTGCTACATTGAGTTTATTATTAGGTGGTAAGTAGAACTGAAGGATGAAAAAATATTAATAATTTTGCTAGTTTGCTAGACGATTTTAGTTTCAACAATTAACGATTAATAGTGATTAATTATTTAGGAAGTATCTATAGTATAAATTTAATGTTATAGCACTACAAAAATAGTTTTAGGAGATTAATAAAATTGCAATCCAAATCAGCTAATAGTTTTTAGTTGAGCTGTTTTGCTGCGGCACAACTCCGTGAACGCGCTCGCGATATGAAAAACACAAGTTCCTCTGCATAATGCTAGCTATTTGCGGATAATTATGGCAGGGAAATGCTTAAAGCTATACTATAGAGAAACTGAAAATTATAATTTGTTAACTAAAGATTAACTGTTGATTAAATAACTATGAACGAACAGATTTACACAAACTACCGACTACAATTACCAGACCAAGAAATTATTGGTACTCTCATAATTCGTGATGGTAAAATTGCCGAAATTCAGCCAGGAATTGTTAATATTGGTCAAAATGGGCAAGGAGAATATTTAATGCCTGGATTGATAGAACTTCACACAGATAATTTAGAAAAATGTATGTCTCCTCGCCCTGGAGTAAAATGGCCTTTAAAAGCAGCAGTATCCTATCACGACCGAGATTTAATTAGTGCTGGAATTACCACAGTTTGTGATGCAATTGCCATTGGAGATATTAAACCAAATTCTGTTCGACTCAAAGATTTTGCTGACATGATTGAAGCTATTTTTGAGAGGCAAAAATCTGGGAAACTTCTGACAAACCATCGTTTACATTTACGCTGTGAAGTTTCTTTTGAAGGTGTATGTAATATTGTCGAAAAATATGCAACTAATCCTCTTCTTTCTCTAATGTCTTTAATGGATCATACTCCCGGTCAAAGACAATTTGTTAGTGTGGAAAAATATAAAGAATATTACATGGGAAAACATGGAATTAGCGAATCAGAAATGAGTGACTTTATTGCCTATCGTCAGGAAACTCAAAAACAATATGCTTATAAAAATCGTCAGGCATTAGTTGACCTAGCAAAACAACAAAAAATTTCTCTAGCTTCCCATGATGATGCAACAATAAATCATGTCAAAGAAGCTGTAGAAAATGGAGCAGTATTAGCAGAATTTCCGACAACTTTAGCTGCAGCAAAAGCAGCTCATAATTCTGGATTACAAGTTTTAATGGGTGCGCCGAATTTAGTATTAGGAGGTTCCCATTCTGGCAATGTATCAGCAATGGAATTAGTAGAGCAAAATTTAGTTGATGTAATTTCTTCAGATTATGTACCTCGGAGTTTATTACAATCTGTTTTTTTAATTAGTCATCAAACTGATAAACCTGTATATGAAGCGATGAAGTTAGTTACAAGTAATCCGGCTAAAACTATTAACTTGTTTGAGGATAGGGGAAGTTTAGAAGTTGGCAAACGTGCGGATCTAATTACAGTACATGATGATGGAATTGTTCCGCATTTAACTTCAGTAGTTATTAATGGTCGTCGTGTTGCTTGAACTGTTATTACTTTTTATAGCAGTGAGCTGTGGTGTATTTACAGTCCAAACCCTCCAAACCCTCTAAAGTAATCCTAAGTCAATAAAAATTGTAAATACATCAGCGCACTCTTCTATAATTCTCAAAGTATTTACAGATCAAAGCAAGTACCTTTTTAGGTCGAAAAAAGTGCCAGTTTTTTGGTCACTAGAGCTGCAAAAAGTTAGCATTTTGGGGAGACTTGGGCAGAAAAATCAAGGGAGAAAATATCCGACTACCTACTAATTAATTCTCTGTTCTTCCTAACTATTCTCTACTCCCCGACTCCCTTACTCCCCAACTCCCTAAAAAGACTTTTTCAGCAAATCCTACTTATAGGCGAAGTATTTTAACCAAAGGCGAAATGTTGACTACCCTGCATCATTAATCGACTCAGCTAATTTCCAATTCTTTACCGAATAATTAGGGAATAGCAGAAAATAAATTATCCCAATTTTTGTACTCTATTTTTGTACTATCGGGACTTTAGTGAAAAAACAGTAAAAAAAAGGGTATAATATATACCTGATATGTATTTTACGTTAAACTATAGCTATCGTGATGAATGCTAAAAATTTTTCTGATGCCACTGATATTAACTATTATATTACTAATCTCGAACACAAATATGTAACTCCAGAACGGATATGTTCTACTTATTCTAAGAGAAATTGGGTAGAAGTTTTCGTGATTAGAAGCCAAAGGACGGTTAGGGCTAAGAGAATATCAAGTCAGAGATAAAATCAGCTGAAAAAGGCATTTTATTTTAGTCCGCTCGTGCTTATACATTTATGATCTGGCATCAGTTAACTGGAGGCATAAGAAGGGGTTGGGCTAACAAACCGTTAAAGACTTTTACTGATACTTTAGAAGCCCGATCGTACAGCGATATCTTACCGTTTGATCAAGTGGTTAGATGAAAACATCGACGTATTTACCGCTCATCAAGAGAGTTTGGGGTTTGTTTGGGTTGGAAATTTGCTCAAGTCCCGCTATATCCTGACGGTTACTCCCTACTCCCTTACTTTTTCAATTTCTTCCCTACTACCTACTCCCTACTTCCTTATTTTCGTATCTAATGGAATAATTTTTTATTTGGAAGTTCCTAAGTACAACTTCATAGAGAAATTATATTAGGCGTTTCGCTGCGCAACATGAGACCTGTAGCGCTGTGTAGCACTATCGCTACCCTGCCGGTTTTATCTAAAATCTAAAAACTGTTGCGTCATAGTTAAATTAATTATCAACCTACAATATGGCGATCGCTACCCTGCCGGTTTTATCTAAAATCTAAAA
>NZ_JBNHEP010000185.1:0-3448 GCF_050015995.1 Dapis brunnea BLCC-M229
GCGGATGAGTTGGATATGGGACTAGATTCTGACTTAGAGGCAGATGATGATTTGGCTGACATTGACCTTGACGATCTAGATGGAAATAGGTCTGATGATCTTGATCTCGGAGAAGATAGCTCCGATTTTCTGGCAGAAGATATTCCCGATCCATTTGAGGATACATCGGCTAAGTTAGACGAGTCAGGACTAGATGAGCTTGGTGATGAAGATATAAATCTATTTGGTCAAAGTTCCTCAGATGATCTAGATGATATAGACCTTAGCGAATTAGGAGATGATAATCAAATTGATGATTTAGGAGACTTTGATCTTGACCTGGATGGAGAAGACTTAAATTTGGATGAGGCCGATCTAGATTCTTTAGCCGGAGATAAAAAGTCTTCTAATAATAACGATCCTGAACGGTTATTGGGTTAAGTACCAGAAACATTGACTCTTGCAAAACTTGGAGTTTGTGCTAATTTCTACGGCTAGACTCAAAGATAGAATAGCTCAGTTAGATGAAGAATATTCCATATTCTTTATAGAAACACAAAAGAGTTATGCAAGTATTGCCTCGTTTTTAGATGGAGCAATCTACCTACTTATGGCAAGAAATCCAACTAGATTCGGCAAGGGGTCTCCCGTTATAATCTCCGATTTAACGGGAGGGGAATTGTCCAGAGCAAATTTGTGGAGGTGTCGATTGATTTTCAAATATAGCAGTAAAGAGTAGTATAAGAATTATGATAATTACTCATTGCTACAAAATTAAGCCTACTTGTGAACAGTCAGCCAAAATTGATTATTGGCTAGAATTGTTACGGCGACATTGGAATTATGCTCTTGGTCAACGATTAGACTGGTTGAATAGAACTAGATATCAAATAGACCGATGCTCAATAGTATCATGTCCTATTGGTGAGATTCCTGGCAAGCCATATTATTATTTTCAGCACTCAGCACTTAAACAAACAAAACAGCTATTTCCTGACTACAAGGAAATATATTCGGAAGTTCAGCTATCAATTATCAATTGGTAAATACCCCTACAATTAATCCCTGTAACTTTCGTCCAGGGAGTAGTCAATTTTGGCATTCGTAACCATTGATTTTCTCCCAAAAATTTTGATAAATAGGAGTATTTTTTATGACTAATACTGTTCAACCTGAAGCTTTAACTTTTGAATGTGAAACAGGTAATTATCATACTTTTTGTCCGATTAGTTGTGTGTCTTGGCTTTATCAAAAAATAGAAGATAGTTTCTTCTTAGTAATAGGTACTAAAACCTGTGGTTATTTCCTACAAAATGCCATGGGAGTAATGATTTTTGCTGAACCTCGTTATGCTATGGCTGAGTTGGAAGAAGGTGATATTTCAGCTAAGTTAAATGACTATGATGAATTGAAGCGTTTATGTTTACAAATTAAGCGTGACAGAAATCCTAGTGTGATAGTTTGGATTGGCACTTGTACGACTGAAATTATTAAAATGGATTTGGAAGGTTTGGCTCCTAAATTAGAGTCAGAAATTGGCATTCCAATTGTGGTTGCTCGTGCTAATGGTTTGGATTATGCTTTTACTCAAGGGGAAGATACTGTATTAGCAGCAATGGCAGCTCGTTGTCCGAAACAAGTTTTAGAAGCAGAAAAGGAAGAAAGAACTGGCATCCAAAAACTATTAAGTTTTGGCAGGAAAAAAGAAGAAGTTGCTGCGGAAGAATCAGAATATGTTAACCATCCACCTTTGGTTTTATTTGGTTCTTTGCCAGACCCAGTTGTAACTCAATTAACTTTAGAATTGAAGAAGCAAGGAATTAAGGTTTCTGGTTGGTTGCCTGCTAAACGTTACACTGAATTACCAGTTATTGAAGAGGGATATTATGTCTCAGGTTTAAATCCTTTCTTGAGTCGTACTGCTACTACTTTAATGCGGCGTCGGAAGTGTAAATTAATTGGTGCGCCATTCCCTATCGGACCTGATGGAAGTAGAGCTTGGATTGAAAAAATTTGTTCTGTTTTTGGGATTGAACCTCAAGGATTAGCAGAAAGAGAAAAGCAAATTTGGGAGAATTTAGAAGACTATATTCAGTTAATTCGTGGTAAGTCTGTCTTCTTTATGGGAGATAATTTGTTGGAGATTTCTTTGGCTCGTTTTTTGATTCGTTGTGGAATGACTTGCCCAGAAATTGGTATTCCTTATATGGATAAAAGATATCAAAAGGCTGAGTTAGAAATGTTGGAAAAAACTTGTCAGGAAATGGGTGCGCCTTTGCCGAAGATTATTGAGAAACCTGATAATTATAATCAGATTCAAAGGATTTATGAATTAGAACCAGATTTGGTAATTACTGGTATGGCTCATGCTAATCCTTTGGAGGCGCGGGGTATTAATACTAAGTGGTCTGTTGAGTTTACTTTTGCTCAAATTCATGGGTTTACAAATGCTCGTGATATTCTGGAATTAGTAACTCGTCCTTTGCGTCGAAATAATGCTTTGAAAGATTTAGGTTGGGATAAGTTAGTTAAGGAAGAAGCTAAGGTTTAATTGACAGATTTTTGAGCAGGAAAAATTCCTAAATTGTAGACTTTAGTTGTAGAGATAGTAGAGTAGGTTTTGCTTACTCTACTAATTTTTTTATGACGAGGCGGAGTCAGATACAATTCTCATTTCATTTACAGATTTTGTCACAGAAAAAATTATGATAATTTTGCCAAAATTTACCTCCTCCTCAGAAAAATATTTGCTAAGAGTTGGCTGAATTTACTAATTTTCTTAGATTGGCAGCTCCAATAATTTTGGTTGAGGGGAGAAATAAGAGGTAATTCTCATTTCATTCAGAAATTTTGTCACAGATAATTTTGGCAAAATTTACTTCCTCCTCTTTAATCCACAAATTTTACCAGATAAAAATGCCGATAATCTTGGCAATATTAAGCATTGAGGTAGAACAATAGAAAAAATTTCGGCGTTGCTGATGCGTGGGTATGATTTGTATTTTTTGCCAATTGCTAAACTATTGAATAACCAATACTTGAGATTATTCAGTTTTTATTTTCATACCTTGATTCAGCAACGCCAAAATTTCAACTCCAGTAATTTTGATTGAGGGGATAAATAGAGAGTAATTGAGAGAGTAATTCTCATTTTATCCAGAAATTTTATCACAGATAATTTTGGCAAAATTTACTTCCTCCTCAGAAAAATTATTGGTGATAGTTGGCTGAATTTACTAATTTTCTGAGACTGGTAGCTAACAGGGCTATTTCATTCTAGATATAGGCAATAAATTTACTGGCTTTTAGCCATCAGAAGTTCAAATTTAGCAAGGCTGAAACTACCCATTCTTGTCAATGCAGAAAAATACACTTTTGAGAATGAAATAACCCTGGGTAGCTAAGGAGATAATTTTTCAACTCCAGTAATTTTGATTGAGGGGATAAATAGAAGATAATTCTGATTTAA
>NZ_JBNHEP010000186.1:0-1701 GCF_050015995.1 Dapis brunnea BLCC-M229
AAAGCTATATATAGAAAGGGATTTGCGTTCGGGGACTGAAGAATATTTCAACAAAAAGAAAACACTTATTGAGAATGAGGGGTGTAGTGCGTTTCGCTCCGCGACATGAAACGCTCTGCGAACGCACTACACCCCCTAGCTAAGTTGAATCATTATTCAAGTTATTCTGGAGAATAATATTATGAAAAAAATCACTTTTATTAATTGATCGTTAATCAAAAATTACAGTCTAATTAACTACTGTATTCATCGCTTTTATTCCTCTGCAATAATCTAGAAATTTATGAGGATTAAGCCTCATTAAAATTTCTACTAATTCCCAGATAAAATTATCATTTATTGCCCAATAAATTCTAGATAATCCTACAAAAAAACTACTATGTCTTCTTTCTTTTCTACCTTTCTCATTAGTTCTTGATATATATTCTTGAATACCTTTGTTTTTAATTTTTTGTCCTTTAAAAGAACTAATTGTGTATGAAATAGCTATTAATAAAATTAAATTATTCAATCTCGTTTCATTGGCCTTCGCTGATTCTAGATTGTAACCACCAGTTTTATAGTCTTTAAACATTGCTTCAATTCCCATTCTCTGGCTATATATTTTTTTAATTTTTCCTGGTGACGATAAATTGGTGAGAATATACCATTTCTCTACAACAGATTTTTGACGATATTTCTGTTTTTTATATACGAGTAAATTATATGTTCCTACCTTCAAAATCTTGGTAATTTTTTGATTAAATAACAGTTGGGCTTCACCGACATTTACTTTTAATTCTGAGAGTTTATAATATTTTTTACCTCGTTTAATCATGGTCGATTTTTTTTGTCTCAAAACAAAATATACATCTTGTTTTTGATATTTTTTCAACTTTCGGAGATAGAAAAATACTGTGGAATTCTCTATCTGCTGTCAGAATAACTTTCTGGCCTTTTAATAATCTCAAAACTGGACGAATCACTGCTTTTTGTTCACTTAAATTACTAGCTCCTTTATGACTTAAAATGTGCCAACATATAGGCAAAGCCCTCTTTTTCCAAGCCACACTAATCATTAATATATTAATATTTTGCCACTGGGTCCTATCTAAAATTAATACTAATTCTGAGCTAAAGCTGAATAAATTTTCTATTATTATTTTAACTAAAGGAAACCAAAATAAAGGTAAGCTCAACTCTTTTAAAGTTAAAAATCTTTGTATATGTTTTCGCTTACTTTCTAATTTTATCGGTAGGGAAAAATAATTACTTAATTTTGATATTTGTACAGTTTTATGTACTGATATTAAGTATAATAATATTTGTAATGTTATTACTTGAGATGGACTCAATTTTTGCTTGAGATGGTCTTGATAAAAGCCTAATATATTCACCTTTTATTGATTTTTATTTGTAATTACTAACTCTTTTTTATCATATTTTTAACTGTTTCAAAAGGTTTTTTTAATTGAATAAATAATCAACTTAAGGTGTGGGATGTAGTGCGTTCGCTACACCCCTTCATTCTCAATAAGCGTTTTCTTTTTGTTGAAATATTCTTCAGTCCCCGGACACAAATCCCTTTCTATATATAGCTTTCAACTAGCTTGTCACCCCGTGAGAATGTTACTACTTGAGATGGACTCAATTTTTGCGTGTGGATGGTCTTGATAAAAGCCTAATATATTCACCTTTTATTGATTTTTATTTGTAATTACT
>NZ_JBNHEP010000187.1:0-7215 GCF_050015995.1 Dapis brunnea BLCC-M229
ACCAGAAACAGGCCAAACCTATTGGTGGATATTACCACGAGTCAGGACAGATTTGTTTAGTGCGGTAGTGCAAGATTTTGCCCAGCACTTTGAGATTGGGGCTAAAAAGCGAGTAATTCTAGTATTAGATCGAGCCGGGTGGCATACAAGCGTTCGCGTCAGCGGAACGGAGTTCTATCGCTTGGAGGTGCCAGATGGTATTCACTTATTCCCCCTACCTCCTTACTCTCCTGAGCTACAGCCTGCAGAGAGATTATGGCATGCAGGTCAATGAAGTTGTGGCTAATCAGGCGTTTGACTCGATCGCAGAGGTAGAAGAACTGATTGAACAACGCTGTTGCCATTTACTGAGAAGACCAGATTTGCTCCGAGGAATCACTTTCTACCATTGGTGGCCTCAAGTCATGTCTGAAGATACTTATATTATGGTTAATTAATGTGACTTGATATAAGTTATTATCTCATAAAACTCAAGGATCTAAAAGGTATGAAAAAGCGAGACTAAGAGTTGCTAAATTTTATGCCAAATTAAAAGATACAAGGACAGATTTTCTGCATAAATTATCTACTAAAATAATTCGTGAAAACCAAACAGTTGTTTTAGAAGATTTGAACGTTTCTGGTATGGTGAAAAACCGTAAATTATCCAGATCAATATCTGATTTAGGTTGGAGAACATTCAGAACTTTTTTAGAAGGAAAAGCAGCAAAATATGGTCGCGATTTCAGAGTAATTAGTCGTTGGGAGTCTACTTCTCAAATTTGCTCAAATTGTGGCTTTAAAGGTGGGAAGCTAGACCTTAAGGTGCGAGAATGGGAGTGTCTCAACTGTGGTGCAAAACATGATAGAGATGAGAATGCAGCAATAAATATATTAGTCGCCGGAGGGCATGCCTCCTACGGAGGAGCTGCGCTAACGGAGACGAAAAACGGACGTGGAGGCAAGCGTAAGACCACCGCCAAGGTGGCAGCAGTCTGTGAAACGTCAACCCGCCAAGGAGCTTCAGCTCGGTAGGAATCCCCGCGCCTTTAGGCCGGGGAGGATGTCAACAATCACTAGCTTCCTGACTGACTGACGCATTTGCCTCAGTTGCTTGCCATAACTTCAAAAGTAACAACTCAATCCGATCGCTCAAAGCAGTGATAAAAATTCCATTTTCTTGTTCTGGATCTACAGTAATCCAACTTCCTCCTAAACTAACTTCCACAAATTCATCATCAGCAATGCAAAGGGTAATATCTTCCCCACCCTCCTTTTGTACAGCTACCTCCAACATCGACAACTCAGGTAAATTTACAGGTAGTAAAAATGCGGCAGAACTTGGTTCAACTACAATTTTTTGACCAACTCGCATAGCCAACATTACCCGCAGTGCTACCAACTGTTCAGGAGATTGAGCCAAACGCTCCATATAAAAGCCAGATTCAGTATAAGTTAACTTTAGCATTCCCGGTGGTCTCTCCTTTTTTAATGTGAAGAGCTTCGGATGTTATTGAGTGATTAATCTATAACTCAAAACTCAAAACTCTTTGCAGTTATTGAAATTAGTTTTGTTCCCAACATCTGGCATCTATAGCTAAGAAAGAATTGGTTAGGACTAACGACTAATGATGAATCTTAGACTAGGAAATGTTTTTTCAACTTTTTCCTGTTCCCTGTTACCTTTTCCCTGCTATAGGATAATTTCCTTGCCACTCTCTTCCCAAATAACAGCATCAAAATTTAGCTCTAGTTACTTCACTAGAACTAACGAAACTTATGAGCAACTTTTCAGGTCTGCTCCTGCAAAAAAAATTAGGAACTTCTAAACCTCGTGTTGCCGTTCGCGCCAGAACTGTTCAGCAAATGCAATAGTCGGATGTATTGGTGTTTTCGGTTGATGTAATAATTTCATCCCTGCTTCAGTGGGAGTACGACTACCTTTAAAAGCATTGCACCTCTCGCAAGCTGTAACTACATTATCCCAAGTATGCTTACCGCCTTTCGAGCGAGGAATAACATGATCTAAGGTTAAACGTTTAGTAGTACCGCAATATTGACAACGATGATGATC
This sequence comes from Dapis brunnea BLCC-M229, assembly GCF_050015995.1. Taxonomy (NCBI): domain Bacteria; kingdom Bacillati; phylum Cyanobacteriota; class Cyanophyceae; order Oscillatoriales; family Microcoleaceae; genus Dapis; species Dapis brunnea. Next base: position 2,054 of record NZ_JBNHEP010000187.1, read on the forward strand.
TCGCTTTAATACTTCCCTTCGGTTGACCGGAGGAACTTTCCACACTCGTTCTTGGGAGGCCATCGTCAGGCGAATTTGTTCAGGCACATATAAGACCAAACTAGGAGAACGTACAGGCCAGCCACTTCCATTATCAAAATCTAGAGGTTCAGCTTTACCAGTCACCAATAGAGCGATCGCCCGCTTGATATTTACGCGGGTCATGGGTAGGTAATTCTGGGAAAATACTACTACAGATTGGTTTAATACTTGAGTCATACTGGTCACTGCTTTACCTCCTAATTTAAAATTTTAGATTTTTTATAGCGACTGGTTTCTCAATTGATTGTCCAAATTCAAAGGTTCACTTTATTTTTTTTATTTCTCGATCCTATTTAAAACTAACAGCCCCTGCTTCTGTTTATTCGGAAGCGGGGGCTAGAAAAAAGATATTTATACCTTTTAGTCTAAGTTATGTACAGATATTTTCGGTCTGTACCTTCCCCTTCCTAATTGATTTGACCTGATATTTAGCCATTCAATCTGAAAAATGTGATAAATTTTTTCGATTAGTTCTGAGCCTCCATAATCAACGGCAAAATCTCTTCCATCACATAATATTTTTCCCAAACTTAACCATGAAGTAGTCACACAACCCTTGAATAGGTTGCTGTTTGACCGATCAATGGCTTGGATAAATGAATGTTTCACAAGAAGGCTCTCAAAAAGTTGGTTTCAAATCTCACCTTTTTTATACTACACTAATATTACAGAGATGTCTACCTAAATTTTAAGGAGAAAAAAAATCATGTACACAATTCCCAAAACCTCAACTACTGACATGGAAGTTACTAGCATTCGTCTGGAAAAAGAGCTAAAGGATAGGCTGAAAAAACTGGCCAATAATAAAGGCTATCAAGCTCTAATTCGAGATATCCTCTGGACTTATGTCCAGCAAAAGTCTGGCGATTATCGGCCACAGTTGTCCAATTCGGATATTCGAGCTAGTCTACCTGCAACAGCTCAACAAGAGGAACGATGTGTACTTACTGGCAAAGTGATACGACCAAGTGAAGCTATGTTATTAGGACTTACGAATAATGGTGATATGGTACCCCTCAGTATAGATAGTCTAGAAAATTAATTACAATTAACTATTGGTGATGGGCAATGGGCAATCAAGAAGTACAAAAGATGACGACGCCCAAATTTATTTATTTGTCTGTTTGCCCATCACCAGAATAAAAGTCAAAATGCAAAAGTCGAAAGTTGATTTTATCTTTCTATTGCTATTGCTAACTCTAAAGTAGTGGAGTGTCAAGCTTAAAGTAAGGCCATATAAAAATGGCAAAATCAAGGTTAAATATTAGTTTTTCTGGAAAATCCTAAACCAACATTTAAGGCTTGACAAAGCATTAGCTTGGGTTAACTGGCAGCACAACCCAATAAAAACTTATACGGGATTGTCAAAAATTGATTAACTAGAAATTGATCGGGATATAATAATATGTCCAATGTTCTACTAACCTTTTGATGATAATTTGCTTGACCTACATTATTAAAATTGTCAAGGTTTTGACCTGCTTTTATGTTGGAAATATTGATTGAAAAATTGCGATCGCCATAACCGATCGACAAAAGAAACTTCAGCCATTTTTTGATTTTAGGAAAAACAGTATCTGAATTGAACTAGATATGATATTGTGGAAAAAAATATCATCTATTAATAGATTGGACTTTAACTAAAGGAAAACAAGACTATAACTTAGTTGTGTTTGACTTATAATTAATTAGTTTAAATAACGTAAGTATTCAAGTATTAGCGATCGGCTTTTCTTAGGCTATCCTGGGCAAACAGCTTTTACTGGAGGATACTGGGGCAAAAGCTTTTGAATTAATAGGGAAAATTAGCGAAGGAATGAGAATTTTATTATCTACACAAGTTAAATTGCCTAAACTCCATATCATCTGAGTTCTAAAAAAAAAATCTGGACTTTATTTACAGCAGTTTTGGAGTTGATGAGGTACAAAGTTTTACTAGTTTGGAGAATAGGGAATAGAGATTAGTATTAAACTTTACCTCACTATCCTCAAAAATGCTGTAATTCTCATTCGTAAGTAGAGTTAGCTTTAGTTATGTAACTGACTTTTGAGCTAATTTAAAATTTGATACATAGTGTACAAAATTTACCACGCTCTACTTAATATGCTTTGATAGTAATTTTTAATTATCGCTCAATCTTGCCGTATTTATTCCTCCTTCAAAGGCAATAATTTAATAGCTGAGAACCTCATAGAGGATAGCTGAATGCTTACTAAAAAACATCATTAATTTAGAATTTAATCTAAGTTGACAAATTAAATTTTTGTTGGCTATAAATATAAAAATAATCACTGAAAGTGCTTTCTATTTTAGCTTTAATACCTAAGCCTATGCGTAGATTATGGCAAGTTGGACAAACTGTACTTGGCTTAATATTTCGCCATCCTCTTACGGGTGCCAGTATAGTTCCTATTTTACCTGATGGCCGGATAGTTTTAGTTCGTCGTCGCGACAGTAATCAATACGCTCTACCAGGAGGTATGGTTGAATGGGGCGAAGATGTTTCGACTACCGCGAAAAGAGAGTTATTTGAAGAAACAGGGTTAGAATTAGTAAAAATTCGTCGATTGGTGGGAGTATATTCTGCACCCGATCGAGACCCAAGAGTACATTCTATTAATATTCTGCTGGAAGCTGATGTTCGGGGAAATATGGATGTTAAAGACACCTTAGAGATTAGTCATGTTCAAGCTTTTGAACCTACATCTTTACCAGAGGATCTTAGTTATGACTACGATCGACAATTAAAGGATTATTTGAGTGGTTTGACAATTTTAGCTTAAATATTTCTCTAATTAATTAATTCTATTCTCGTAACCATTCAACCATCACCTTTAGCTTAAATATTTCTCTAATTGATTAATTAATTAATTAATTAATTAATTAATTAATTCTATTCTCGTAACTATTCAACCATCAGCTATTAGCGCTTCTTGCAGAGAAACTGCGTTATCAGCTATTGATTAGAGAAAGAGGTAAAAGCAATTAATTGAGAAATTGAGAGAGAATTAAAAATTACTGCCAAAGTACCCTTCTTTAACCTGATAAAGAATTATTCATTATTTGCTGAAGCGCTGACTGCTAAGAGCTGAATGCTTACCGATTCTTTTACCTAATAACAAAGTTATTTGCAGATCTTTATTAGTTAAATCAAAAAATTTCTATTTTACTATTTATCAGTCATTTATGCTTAGTTTGACAACTACTTTATACTGAATGTCTTTCCCCAATATCTAATACCAAGCACGATCAATGTTTACTATAAATAATTAGCCTATTTCTAGGAGTTAGGAGTCAGAATAAATAGCTTAAATATCATTTATTAGAGTGGAGTTTCTGTTTTTAGTCAAAGAGACATCTCATGTAAAGTCTTTCAATTATCCTTTTTATTCATTACATTATTTTTTCATGCATGGTATAATACTAACCATCATAAATGTTTGCTACAAATAGTTAGGCTGTTTTTTTAGGAGTCAGGTAGGGAAGCCGTCAGATTTGCTACCTACAGGAGTCATAATGAATAGCTTAAATACCATTTCTTGCCATTAATATTCATTGTTTACTCCAAGGGACATTTCATTTAATTAATGGATAATTACCTCTCCCTAAAACGGATTGGATTGACGCGGAGCGTGAGAATTTTTTCTTCTCTTGGTCGATTGGAGGCAAGCGAGGAGACCTCGCCATCCCATCCTGACGGAATGCTCCGCAAACGACCGCTTGTTTCTCCTTTAAAGGAGAGGCTTTAAACCTTAATTATTCGGTAAAGTATTTTAATTCCCCTGATTATGCGTAACATTCTTTTTTCAAATTGATATTACTTTTGAGTTTTGACTGTCTTGAGTGCGTCTTACATTCTGAGGAAACCTCAGAATTACGCACTCGATGCATGACTTCCGTGAAACGGTATGGGATATCTGTGAAATTTTCCAATTGAATATTTATGCACTTTGTATGGCTTAATTCTCGTGTCAATTTGTCTAGTGGGCTATTATTTTGGCGTGAAATTGGTACTGGTTCAAATTATATAGTTTTTCTACATGGAACTTGGTATGACAGTAGTCAGTGGTTATCAATTATGGAGGGATTGAGTCTAAATTACCATTGTTTTGCACCAGATTTACCTGGATTTAGTGAGTCGCAATTTTCTTCTACTAATTACTCAATTAGTGAAATGGTAGAATCTTTGGCTGAATATATAGCTGCCTTAAACTTAGAGAAGGTATATTTAGTTGGTCACTCTCTTGGAGGTTGGATAGCTACCAGTTATGCTCTTAAATATTCAGATAAATTATTGGGTTTAATTTTATTATCTCCTGAAGGAATTGATATTCCTGATGTAAAACTACGTTGGCAATTGTTTCGTTGGTTGGCTCCGAGACATTCTTTTTTATGTTTGATTTTGCGATTAATATATCCTTTTGCTAGGCTACTAGGTATTCATACTAAGGTCAAGCAATTACTACAAATAAGACAAAAATTGCTGCTTAATTCAACAGGAAATAAAATTTTATTCCGGCGAAGGTGGGCAGAAATAAAAGCTGAATTATTAGCAGGAAATTTGGCTTTTTTAAAAGTAGTAACGTTGATTTTGCAAGGTTATAAAGATACATATCTTGCTCTATCTATGAGTAAATACTATACTGATTTATTGCCGATGGCTAAACTTAATTTAATTAATTCTGGCGAGGATAACTTACCAGAAAAAATGCCAGATATAGTAGTACAAAAAATCCATGATTTTTTGAGCAATGAATATAATTTATCATAGTTGTTTAAATAGGTAGTTGTTTAAAATTAGAGAGTGTTTTTCAACAAGGTATTAAGGTTTGAGGCGATGGGATGAATTCAAATTTATGGCTAATAAGAAAAGTTCTTACTCTGGGAAAACTAGATATATTTTAGTCAATATTTCCAGAGTATTTTGTGGTTCCAATAATTGTGTCTTCTTGCCTTCCCCCTACTTGCTAATCTCTAACTATTCCATTTTTGAGATTTACTGATAGATCGGAATGGGATGAATTGAAATTTATGGCTAATAAGAAAAGTTCTTACTCTGGGAAAACTAGATATATTTTAG
>NZ_JBNHEP010000187.1:7315-10179 GCF_050015995.1 Dapis brunnea BLCC-M229
CTTCCCCCTACTTGCTAATCTCTAACTATTCCATTTTTGAGATTTACTGATAGATTCAGTCTCTTATTGTAACTATATCGAGCCTGGTTTATCAAAATAATTGTAAGTATTCAGCTATTAGCTGTCAGCTATGAACAATAAAACCCTGTTCTTAAGGATATGGTTTAAATAAATATTGACTCTAACTCAAGGGAGCTGGCTTTTATAGTTTAAGATGTAATTATGGCTCAATTAATAAAGCTTCTATCCGGCAACAAAAGTAATAGCTAATAGCTGAAGTTTGCAGTTCCTCTGTTTCGCTTTCCTACGGAATGCTAACTCAAACGCGACATTAAAAGCGTAGCTCCTCTGCAGAAGGCAAGAGGCTGGCTGACGGCTGAATGCTTACAAATAATTTATAATTTTCTCTACATACCTACCCAAAAATTGTTATCTTTTCTGTATTTTCTTTTACCTTCTATTAATCGACAAATATATAGCTAATTCGGTTGTATATGAAGTACAGTAGAAGTAACTTTAATACGAGTTTTTGAAGTATCAAATTAAGGTTTCATTTTTTTTGCACTTACCTACTAGAAGATAGCAGTCGAAGCAAAGATTAGAACATTTCTAAATTCTCAAACTCAGTCACAGACTATTTTTGATTTTTGCCTTTTGACTTTTGCCTTGCGTGTAGCGCTATGAGTGTACCACATTTACATGGAATAAGGGAATAGCAGAAAATAAATTATCCCAAATTTTTGTACTCTATTTTTGTACTATATCCTGACTGGTTACTCCCTACTCCCTTGCTTTTTCAATTTATTCCCTACTCCCTACTGCCTACTCCCTTATTTTCATAGCTAATGGGATAATTTTTTATTTGATTGAAAAGTTTTATAGGGAAGCTAAAGGATGGTTGGGTTTCAAAGAATATCAAGTCAGAGATCAAACCAGTCTGATGCGTCATTTTATTCTAGTTTTTGTCGCCTATACTTTCATTCTGTATCAACAATTAATGGGAGGTTTAAGAAAGCGTTATTCTCGCCAAGCTTTGACAAATTTTACAGAGACATGATTAAGCATTTCTAACTGGTGTTTCCTAGAAATTTTTTTGCTGGTGACAAAAGAATCAAGAAATTTTTGCTCAACATAAAGCTGATTTGGGGGTGATCTGGGGGTAGACTCAGGTATAACTACGTCTAATTATAGGATAAAGGCAAATATATTTTACTTTTTTCCAAAAGTCCAGATATTCAATTTCTCCTCCATTCCCTATCCTCTCTTATTTCTCACTTATTAAAATTAATTAATGCTGCTACTAATTTATGAAGATGAGTTGTTTCGTGGGTAGCCATTAGAGAAATGCGAATGCGACTGGTATTAACAGTCGGTGGGCGAATAGCAGGAGCAAATATTCCTGTTTTTTTTAACTTTTCTCCTACTATTAATGCTTGAGCTGCATTCTTTAAAGGAAAACAAATAATTGGTGATTCATAATTTGAGATTTTTTTCCCTCTGCAAAAAAGTTGATTTTCTGTTTCTAATAAATTTCTTAGAGTCTCCACATTTTGCCATAATTTGACACGACGTTCTGGCTCTTTTTTAATAATGTTTACGGCTGTTAAAGCAGCAGCAGTATCCCCAGGAGTTAAACCTGTTGTATATATCCAACTCGGCGCTCTATTTCTGAGAAATTCTATTAATTTTTTTGAGCCAGCAACATAGCCTCCTAAACTTCCTAATGCTTTGCTCAAAGTACCAATTTGAATTAATTCTTTTCCTGTGCAGTTAAAATATTCAACACAACCTCCTCCATTAATTCCAAATACTCCTGTTGCATGAGCTTCATCTACTAAGAGCATACTATTATATTTTTCTGCTAAATCTAATAATAATGGCAATTTACATAAATCGCCATCCATACTAAAAACACTATCTGTAATTATTAAACTGCGACGATAATTTTCTCGTTCTTGTTCTAGTTTATTTGTCAAATCTTCAATATTGTTATGACTATATTCGACAATTTTTGCACCACTAATAATGGCTCCATTTTTGAGGCTTGAATGATTATATTTGTCTGATAAAATCAAGTCACGTTGGCTGACTACTGAAGATATTACACCTATATTTACTAAATATCCTGAACTAAATACTAATGCTGCTTCTGTTTGTTTTAATTTAGATATTTCTTGTTCTAATTCCTGATGTATTTCTCGATGACCTGTTAATAAACGGGAGCCTGTACTACCAGTACCAAATTCTTTTGTAGCTTCGATAGCTGCTGCAATTAAACGCTTATCTCCTGCTAATCCTAAATAATCATTACTGGCAAAATTGATGAGTTGTTTCCCTTCTAATTTAATTATTGCACCGGGAAGACTTTCAATAGTTTTGACTGAACGATACCAGTTTGCTTTATATATTGTTGATAGGGATGACTCTATCCAACTATAGGGATTACTTTGCATTTTTTCTGATTTATTTTAATGATCTTGAATCGTTATTTCTATATTATTTTCCTGCAAAAATATGATTTTTATCAGACTATAGTGTTTCTGATTGTTGTTAGGTACACAAGTTTTATATTTCTTGAACAATATATAGCAATTTCCACAGCTATGAGGTACATTCAATAATTAATAATTAACAATTAATTAATTGCCTCTTCTGTAATATAAGGATTGGTTAAAAGGAATTTTTTTTCTTATCTTGCTGGATTGGATATGGCTAGGTTTCCTCAGAATCAAATCCTACTCCAAGCTCCGCTTTTCATGTCGGCGAGCAGCCTAAACGACCCCTTTTTCTCCTTGAAAGGAGAGGCTTTAAACCCACATTCCGCACTTCAATTTGTAGTATCAAGATTAGCATGAAAAGCAGTG
>NZ_JBNHEP010000188.1:0-8614 GCF_050015995.1 Dapis brunnea BLCC-M229
TGTGTTCCTTGACCGTTATTAATACTTTAGCTAGTTTATTTCGGTTTGTAAAGGGTTTTAATTATATTTTTGTTTAACCAAGTTATAAGTATTGTTAATTAATTGTTTCTCAGACTGTTTGCTGAAAATAATAAAATTCAAAATCAATATTAGGGCGTGTCATCAATTAAAAAATTGACAAAATGGGTATTGTATGCTCTAGGTCGATGGCGATCGCTATGCTAATAAAATGACTGAAGCTACCAAATAAATGCCTCCCATAAAGTTTACTGAACGCTTGTCATATCTTGTAGCGATGGCTCGATACTGTTTGAGTTTGGCCAAAAAATTTTCTATAAGATGACGTGCTTTGTACAATATCTCATTTCCTGTGACGGCTTTCTTTCCGGTTTTTCTTAGGTGGGATCACTACTTCTATTCCTCTGTGGGTCAAAGGTTCAATTACCCGTTCCTGAGCATCATAAGCGTAATTCAGCCAAAACTGCTTCAGCTTCTACAACTGGTAAGATAACATCTGCTCCATCGCGCGTCCCATGCTTGGCCTGGAGTTAAAAATCTAGGGGTGGGATTACCCAGAGCATCTACTACCCCATGTATCTTGGTACTCAATCCTCCTTTGCTACGGCCAATATCTTCCTGTTCTGCACTACTGTTTTTTGCTCCTGCACTATGTTGATAAGCACGAACAATAGTGGGATCGATCATGGCATATTCATTATCTGCATCCTCAGCTAGAGCTTGAAAGAGTCTTTCCCAGACCCCCGAACCGCTCCAACGACTAAAACGGGTATGGATAACCCGGAAGTCCCCAAATCTTTCTGGTAAGTCTCTGGTTCGGAATTCCCGCCCTATATCTGTATAAAACAGCTTCCACAAAGAGGCGGTTGTCCTTTGCTGTCCTTCCGAGAGTCCCTTCACGCCCTGGTAGTAAATTTTGAATGGGTTCCCATTGGTCATGCCCCAAGCCATAAGGTGTAGTCATTTAGAGCAGTCCTATGTATGTTATTCCTATAGTTATTCTTCATAAGCATACTATACCTTTAATGTCAACATCTTTAATTGATGACACGCCCTAGGGTCTTTGACATCTTCCCCGGCCTAAAGGCACGGGGATTCCTACCGAGCCTAAGCTCCTCGGCGGGTTGACGCTTCATTGGCTGCTGCTGCCTTGGCGGTAGTCTTACGCTTGCCTCCACGTCCGTTTTTTGTCTCAGACTGCCCGCCCGCGACTAATATATTTATTGCTGCATTTTTGTCTCGGTCGTGTTTTGCTCCACAGTTGAGACACTCCCACTCTCGCACCTGAAGGTCTAATTTACCTCCACGGAAACCACAACATGAACATTTTTGAGAAGTAGGTTCCCAACGACTAATTACTCTAAAATCACGACCGTATTTTTCTGCTTTTCCTTCTAGGAATGTCCGGAATTGTCTCCAACCTAAATCTGAAATCGCTCTGGATAATTTACGGTTTTTCACCATACCAGATACATTGTCATACTTCTAAAACAACTTTTTGGTTTTCACGAATTATTTCAGTAGATAATTTATGCAGAAAATCAGTTCTTGTATCTTTTAACTTTGCATGGAACTTAACAACTCTAAACCTTGCCTTTTCATACCTTTTATACCCCTGAGTTTTATGAGATAATGACTTACTTAACTTTCTATACTTATTTATTCGTTTCTTCAGTGGCTTAGGAGCATCAACCTTTGTACCGTCGCTAAATGTAGCAAAGGTAGAAATGCCTAAATCTATACCTACTGAATTGTCAGTTTGAGGTAAGATTTCTGGTTGTATTTCTACTACAAAACTCAAGAAATATCTAGCGATTCGCGAATCGCCCCTACAATCTTTAATTACTGTTACTGATGATGGAGGAGCAGGTAACTCTCTTGACCAAACTATTTTCAGCTTTCCAATCTTGGCTAAATAAACTTTATGTTGATCAACTTTAAATCCTCCTTTTGTAAATCTTGCAGTTTGTTTTGATTTCCTGCTTTTGAATTTAGGAGGCTTAACATAACAGGTTTACCTTTTCTCTGGCCTTTTGTTGATTTGAAAAAGTTTTTATAAGCTTGGTTTAAATCATTCAAAGACTGCTGCAATGGTATGTTATAAACTTCTTTAAGCCACTCTCTATATTCAGTCTTTTTTACTTGGGTAATAAACTGTTTTTGCTGCTGTGAGTTAGTGGGTTTGTTACCTCCTAAAGTATATTTTTCTTAACAACAAGCTAGGCTATCATTCTAAACAACACGGACACAACCAATTAGCAAAGCTATTTGGTATTTTTGTCCCGGTGTTGGATAGATACGATACTTAAGTCTAGCTTTCATAACTTTACTATCAAACTAATGATATGATGACATATATATAGACAAAAATCAACTAAAAAAAGGTGGATTAGGTGGTTCTTCTTCAAGAGCTACCGAATAATTAAGGTTTAAAGCTTCTCCTTTAAAGGAGAAACAAGAAAAAATTTTCATGATTAGTCAATCCTCTCCTTGAAAAGGAGAGATAATAATTAATTATTAATTATTAATTATTAATTGTTGAACTCTTTGGTTTCATCTTTTCTATATTAAAAGTTAATGTGCTGAAAAATGCTTAATTCCCACTACTATACTAATTAAAGTGATGTTAGAGACTCTGGACTTAGACCTTTCCCTGGACAAAGATACCTACAAAACACAGCTAGAAACATTGATGCGACAGTTGCGATCGCTACAGACAGCTTGTTGGCAAAATAAATTACCTATGCTGATAGTATTAGAGGGTTGGGCAGCAGCAGGTAAGGGCGCTCTAATTAAACAAATAGTCGGATATATGGACCCACGGGGATTTGTTGTTCATCCAATTTGGCCTACTACAAAACAAGAGGAGCAATATCCTTTCCTGTGGCGGTTTTGGCAAAGAATTCCTAGAGCAGGACAAATTGGCCTATTTTATCATAGTTGGTACACCCATGTCCTAGAAGACCGATTGTTGAAAAGTGTGTCAGAGGCAGATATACCAATAATTATGCGACAAATCAATGCTTTTGAACGTCAGATGGTCGATAATGGGGCAGCGATCGCCAAATTCTGGATTCATCTGAGCAAAAAAGAACTGAAGAAGCGTCTCAAAGAAACCGCTGATGACCCATTGAGAGCTTGGCGAGTCAGAAGTCAAGACTGGCAACAAGCTAAAAATTATCAAAAATATACTGCTTTTGCGGAGGAAATGCTGATTAATACCAGCACAGGATTTGCTCCCTGGACTTTAGTTGAAGGAAACTCTCAACGTTGGGCAAGAGTCAAAGTCCTGACAGAAATGGTATCAATATTGACTCAAGCTTTAGACCAAATGCATATTAGGGTACCACGACCAAATAATCCTCTTCAAGAACAACTCAAACCCACCGAACAAGATTTTTTGGCTCAAGTAGATTTGACCCAATGCTTGTCGCCAAAACAGTACAAAAAATCTTTAAATGAGCAGCAAGAGCTTTTAAGTAAATTGCAATTAGAAATATACAAACATCAAATACCTGTTTTAATCATATTTGAGGGATGGGACGCTGCTGGTAAAGGTGGGGCAATTAAGCGGTTGACGGATAATTTGGACCCTCGTAGCTATGTAGTTAATGCTTTTGCTGCACCAACGGAGGAGGAAAAAGCCTATCATTATCTTTGGCGTTTCTGGAAAAAGTTGCCAGAAGCAGGAAAAATTGGTATTTTTGACCGCAGTTGGTATGGTCGAGTATTGGTGGAGCGAGTGGAAAGATTTGCTACAGAATCAGAATGGCAGTCTGCTTATCGGGAAATTAATGAGTTTGAGGAACAATTGACCACTGCAGGTTATGTTTTGGTCAAGTGTTGGTTACATCTAAGCCAGGAAGAACAGCTAAGGCGGTTCACTGAGCGACAAAACGACCCTTTTAAGCAGTATAAACTTACGGAAGAAGATTGGCGCAATCGAGAAAAGTGGCAAGTTTACGAAGTAGCTGTAAATCAAATGATTCAGCGTACAAGTACACCAACCGCTCCTTGGACTTTAATTGCGGGTGATAATAAACGTTATGCTCGTGTTAAAGTAATCCAAACAGTCACAGAAGCAATTAATTATCAACTGAAGTATCGATAAAATAAGTTGACTTTTATTTTTATATACGGAAAATGTTGCATCAATACAATTACTTGATTGAGCAAAAAATCCCAATTTTCTCAGGACAAAAATCAAAAAAATATGCTGATAATCTTAACCAGAATAGTATTTTGTATACTATTAATTTGTATAATTAAATCACTTTGGGACAGTTCAGGTGGTGATAAGAAAAACTTAATTTCTAAGTTGTTACTGGTATTTTCAATTATTCTGTTAATACTGGCATTTTATGCACCAGATAGTCCCGTGGGGGCTGCTGTTTTTAGGTTTCTAGCTTTTGCATTTAAACCGCTTGGTTTTTCGATTATATTGTTGGTTTATGCCACTACTCTAATATCGGGTGGTGGGATAAAAAATCCAGCACCAACTCTGATTATTACAGCCTTGATAGTTCTGATAATTTCTAGTGCACCAGTATTTGCTGTCTGGATAGCTCAACAAGCAGAAGAAGATGCTATAGAAGTAGTTGGTTCCTCAGCTTGTTGCAGTGAAACAGCAGATGCGATTGTATTATTAGGTCAAGGAACAACTCAACCAATAATACCAGATAGAATACAAATTCAGCTTACTAAAACGGCAGAGCGTATTATTTATGCGGCTCAATTATATAAAAAAGGTTTAGCTCCTTACATTATAGTAAGTGCTGGTCCAAGAATTGAAGATGATGTTAATACAGTTGAAGCTGTAGATATCAAGAGAGTTTTAGTAGAATTGGGTGTTCCAAGAGGGGCTATTATTCTTGAACCAAATGGAGCAACTTTGCATGAAAGTGCGATTGAAACTCGTGACATATTAGATGAAAGAGGTTTAGAACCTGTGGTTATTCTTGTTACTTCTGCTATTCAGATTCGTCGTGGTAGTTTAACTTTTACTCAAGAAGGAATGAGGGTTATTCCCGCTCCCACAGATTTTAATACTGTCAATCCTTATGAAGATTCTTCCTATCGTTTTGTACTAGCAGATTTTCTACCTAAAGCAGAAGCACTTTTACTAACTACTGAAGTTTGGGAAGAATATTTGGCATTATTTTATTACTTCCTACGCGGTTGGTTAGCTCCTGGTTTCTAAATAACCTTTTTGTTCTTTCATATAATTTAGTTTATGCCCCGCTTAAAAATTTTGAGAGAAAGGGGCATTTTCATTTTATTAATAGTTAGAGATTGAATGTATCAGGAAATATAAAAAGGATATAGGGAACAGGGAACTGTTAATTGGGATCTCTGAATTCGGAATTGGGATCGGGAGGAAGAAATCAAGACAACTATTTGTCACTTAAAAATTTAGGAATATATGTACCTCACACTTCTGGTATCTATCAGATTTCAATCCCTTGAAGTATTACTGCTTTTATATTTTAGTCACTACGCATCTCTCTTAATACTTATTTGACAAAGAGTCTCTTATACCAAATTTGGTTGCTCAAATTTGTTATAAAAAATTGTGGTCAACCTATCTCAATATTCTTCAAAAGATATTTATAATTGGTCATAATTACTAGGGTATTTAGCTGTTGAATTATTTTCTGAATTAGCAGGTGCAGGTTCAGATGTAGGTGTAGGTGGTTGGTCATTTATACTTTTTTGACCACCTGGTACTAAAAAAGTAACAATAAACCAAAGACCTAAAAATATAAGTAATAATAGAGTCACAAAATCTTGTCCTGGAGGTGGTTTTTGTTCTTTCTTTTTGGGAGATTCGAGTTTAACTTTAAGAGAATCAGTTTCAATAGTATTATCGTCTTTTACGTTGAATGTAAGAGAAAATTGCTTGCCCATATTTGTTAATCCTATTATGGCAAATATTATAGTCAAGATATTAATATCATTGTAGTAATATTTTGAGTTTAATTTCAGACAAGATTATTTAGTAGTCATACATTTACTTGATACAGATTGTTTGGATAGACAAGTAACTACCTTTTTGTTGAATCAAACATCAATTTTTTTTCTATATATATTTAAGTTTTTACAATCATAGCATTATCTAAAATATAACATTACTATTATGGCTCAATCTTCTCAACTACGACTCCAAAAATTAGTCTCCTACTTACGTCCTCATTGGCGAAGGTCTTCATTAGGAATTTTATCCCTACTTATAGTCAATACTTTGGGAATCTATATTCCCAAATTAATCAGTCAAGCTATAGATGATTTGGAAGTAGCAACCAAATTTAATGAATTCTTATACTATGTGCTGACAATTGTAATTTTTGCCTCCATTATGTGGGTAATTAGAATACTCTCCCGCATTCTCATATTTGGAGTGGGGCGACAGGTAGAATTTGACATCAAACAAAAGATTTTTAATAGACTTTTAAAATTAGAACCATCCTACTTTAGTAATAATACAATTGGAGATTTAATTAACCGTGCTACAAGTGACGTTGATAATATCCGTAGACTATTAGGTTTTGCAGTATTAAGTATTAGCAATACAATTTTTGCTTATGGTTTAACCATACCAGTTATGCTTTCTATTAATGTGCGGTTAACTCTATTAGCAATTTCTGTTTATCCTATTATGCTAATACTGGTAAAAATATTTAGCAATAAACTGCAAAGTCAACAATTAGCTGTGCAAGAAGAACTGTCTAATATGAGTGATTTGATTCAAGAGGATATGAATGGTATTTCTCTAATCAAAATATATGCTCAAGAAGAAAATGAAAGACAAGCTTTTAGTCAATATAATCAACGACTTTTAGATGTAAATTTAGATTTAGCAAGAACTCGTAATATTCTTTTTCCTATTCTCGTTAGTTTAGCAAGTTTAAGCTTGTTAATATTACTGGTTAATGGGTCAAGTTACCTGGAAACTGGCGAATTAACAGTTGGTAATTTTGTAGCTTTAATTCTTTATGTTGAGCGTTTAGTTTTTCCCACCGCATTATTAGGTTTTACAATTACTGCTTATCAAAGAGGAGAAGTAAGTATTGACCGTGTAGAAGCTATTCTCACAGTTGAACCAAAAATTCAAGACCATGAATCACCTCTAACTTTTCCACAAGTAGTAAAAGGTTGGATAAAAAGCCAAGGATTAACATACACTTATCCAGGTAGTAAAACACCTGCTTTAGACAACATTAATTTTCTGATTAAACCAGGAGAAACTATTGCTATTGTCGGACCTATTGGTGCTGGTAAATCAACTTTAGCAAATATATTACCTCGACTTTTAAATATTGATATTGACCAACTATTTATAGATGGTTATGATGTGACTCAACTAAAATTAGAAGATTTACGCAAGGCGATCGCTTACGTTCCCCAAGAAAGTTTTCTATTCAGTACAACTATTAAAAATAACATTCGTTATGGAGATCCATTAAAAGAACAAACAGAAATAGAATTTGCTGCCAAACAAGCACAAATTCACACAGAAATTCTCAACTTTCCCCAACAATATGAAACGATAGTCGGAGAAAGAGGAATTACTTTATCAGGAGGACAAAGACAAAGAACGGCATTAGCAAGAGCTTTATTAGTTGATGCGCCAATATTAATTTTAGATGATGCACTTTCCAGTGTAGATAATCAGACAGCAACTAATATTTTGCAAAATTTATCAACAGGAACTCAAAAGAAAACTGTAATTTTTATTTCTCATCAAATGTCTGCTGCTGCTACTGCAGATAGAATTTTTGTGATGGATAAAGGGAAAATTGTGCAAGCAGGAAATCATGCACAGTTAGTAGGGCAATCAGGTTTATATCAGTTACTTTGGCAGGAACAAAAGCTTAAACAGTTATTAGAATAGGAGGTATTTCAGTTATCAGTTATCAGTTATTAATTATTAGTTGTCAAAAAACTTATGTAGGTCATTTCAGTTATCAGTTGTAAAAGTTGACTCAAAACTTAAAAAGCCAAAATACTAAAATTGAAATTCATAATGAATCTAAACATAAATAAATTGAAAAATGGCAAAATCAAAAAAAGGAAAGCAGATTCAAGACACAGTTGTTCAAAAAATATAAAAGACTTTAGAGAATATTAGAGGGCTATCAGAAAGGTATCAGAATAATTAGGAATATTATTACATCAGAAAAAACGCAGAATAAAGTAAATCAATAAAATTTATTGAAAAATTATGAGTTTGCTTGCTCTTTTATCTACCTAATAATACCAATTATTAAAAATAATTCTATACTTGTCAGAATGTGGTGATATACAAGATAATTGACTTATAAAAATACTTTTCGCCAGACTTAATAATAAAATTTGCTAATAGTTTGCTTTCTGATGATAAAGGAGAAAATACGAAATTTGGAATTTATAGAATTTACTATAGCAGATGGAGGTAGTAAAAAAATTAGGTAATCTCAAGTTTTACCAGGATTAAAAATTTTTCTACTTACAGCACTTTTGAGGATTTTGAGGATAGTGAGATACAGTTTAAGTTTAATACTAGGTAGTGCTAAACAAGTAATGATTGATTATAGTGATGAATAAAATACCAAATTGC